>JAZRVZ010000168.1:0-4707 GCA_045599425.1 Bacteroidaceae bacterium
CTGCTCGTCGGTTCGCTGATGTGGGCTCTCGTGCCCGAGGTAATCACAGAGTCTGAGTACCGCACGGGTAACCGTCCTGCTGCCACTGTCAATGCCCTTGCCGGTGTAGCCTTCAAGGCCGGTTTCTCAGTGGCCGGTTTCGTTACTCCTCTTGTAATGGGCTGGGTAGGTTTCAACTTTGCCGAGGAGAAGTCATCCCTGCCTACGGATCCCACCGCATGGTTCACCGTTACCGCCATCTTCGCCGTCATCGGTTTCGCCCTGCTGATGTTCTGCTTCAATGGTTGCCAGGAGCGTATCGCCACCACTCCCGAGAAGCCTGTATCCTTCGGTGAGATGTTTGCAGAGTTCAAGGCCAACAAGTGTCTGCAGCTGATGATCTGCATCTTCATCGTTGTGTTCCTGGCCTCATTCATCAGCGCTCCCGTCAACGCATACTATACCAAGCTGGCAGACTACTCTGCCACTGCCAAGGAGGCTATCCTGTGGTTCACTACCATCATCCCTGCAGCGCTGCTCATCCTGGTGGGTTACCTTATCTACAAGTATCCTCTCACCGACGAGAAGCTTGACCAGATGAACAGGGAGATCGAGGCACGCAACAACAAGTAAAATGAAAGAATGAAAAATGGAAGAATGGCCTGCCGTGCGTTTCTTGCATGAGTCAGCAAATCATTCTTCCCAAAGAAAGAATATGAAATTCAACAAACTGATATTTGCAGTGGGTCTGGGATTGATGTCACAGTCAGTCCTGGCCCAGAGCACCATGCGCGAGGCATTTGAGGGCAAGTTCCTCATAGGTGCGGCCATTAACACCCGTCAGGTGGCCAGCAAGGATGCCAAGATACAGCATGTCATCAATAGTCAGTTCAGTGCCCTTGTGCCCGAGAACTGCATGAAGCCTGAGGAGATCCATCCCAAGCAGAACCTGTGGGACTTCAAGGATGCCGATGCCATCGTGAAGCTGGCCAGGAAGAACAAGCAGGCCATCACCGGCCACCGCCTCGTATGGCATTCACAGGTGCCCTACTGGTTCTTCAAGGATGACATGGCCCAGCCTGTCACGAAGGATGAGCTCATCCGTCGCATGAAGGAGCACATCCAGACCGTGGTAGGTCGCTACAAGGGTAAGATCAAGGGTTGGGATGTGGTGAACGAGGCCATCCTGGATAACGGCCAGATGCGTCAGACCAACTTCTACAACACCATCGGTCCCGAGTATATCCGTCTGGCATTCCAGTTTGCCCATGAGGCAGACCCCGATGCCGAACTCTACTACAACGACTATAGCATGGACAACCCTGCCAAGCGCGAGACCGTGGTCAAGCTGATCCGTGACCTCAAGGCACATGGCTGCCGCATTGACGGTGTGGGTATGCAGTCGCACGTGTCCTTCTCGACCAACCTGGCAGAGTATGAGAAGAGTCTTGAGGCATTCGCCGCCGAGGGTGTGAAGGTGATGGTCACCGAGCTTGACCTCAGCGTCCTGCCCTGGCCCAGTGGCAACTACGGTGCAGCCGTGGAGACCAACTTCGAGTACCAGAAGTCCATGAACCCCTATACCGACGGACTTCCTGCTGCAAAGGCACAGGAGCAGACCGACTTCTTCGTGAAGCTCTTCAGGATCTACCTCAAGCATGCCGATGTCATTGATCGCGTTACCTTCTGGGGCCTGACTGATGCCGACAGCTGGAAGAACGGTTGGCCCATGGCCGGTCGCACCGACTATCCCTTGGCCATCGACCGTGACTACAATCCCAAGCCTTTCGTGGAGGCCATCATCAAGCTGGCAAACGAAAGCAAGTAGAATACAGTAAAAAGTTAATCATTAAATATCAAATCAAAATCATGAAGACAAAGAAGAGATATCTGTTTCCCGCAGATTACATGGCGGATCCTTCCGTACACGTGTTCAACGGTAAGATCTATATCTATCCCAGCCACGACTGGGAGTGTGAGAATGTAGAGAACGACAATGGCGACCAGTATGTCATGAAGGATTATCATGTCCTGCGCATCGATGGTGATCCCATGAACGGCGAGGTGGTTGACTGCGGTTGCGTGCTGCGTCAGGAAGACATCCCCTGGGCAGGCCGCCAGCTCTGGGACTGCGACGTACAGGAGTACGAGATGGAGGTTCCCACCAATGCCGAGGAGCAGGCCAAGGGCATGGGCTACAGCAAGAAGGTGAAGAAGTACGTGATGTACTTTCCCCTGAAGGATCGTTGCGACGTGTTCCACTGGGGTACCGCTATTGCTGACAATCCTGAAGGTCCCTTCATTCCCCAGCCTGCACCCGTACCCGGCAGCTACAGCATCGACATGTGCGCTTTCCGCGACGATGCCGATGGTGAGGTGTACGTTTACTTTGGTGGTCTGTGGGGTGGTCAGCTCCAGCGCTACAAGGACAACATCCACCTCGAGGAGCCCTATCTGCCCGAAGGTGAGGCTGACGCCCTTCCCAGCCGTTGCGTACGTCTGACCAAGGATGGCCTGAACTATGCCGAGGCACCCCGTCCCATCCTCGTTGTCGACGAGCAGGGCAATCCCCTCAAGGCCAACGATCCCCATCGTTTCTTCGAGGCCAGCTGGATGCACAAGATGAACGGCAAGTACTACTTCTCCTACTCAACCGGTGACAGCCACCTCCTCTGCTATGCAGTGGGTGACAATCCCTACGGACCCTTCACCTATCAGGGTGAGATCCTGACTCCCGTTGTAGGCTGGACCACCCACCACGCCATCCTGCAGTACGAGGGCAAGTGGTACCTCTTCCATCACGATTCCGTGCCTTCAGGCGGCAAGTCATGGCTCCGCAGCCTCAAGGTCTGCGAGATCAGCTTCGACGAGAACGGCAAGATTGTAACTATTGATGGCATTGACGAATAATTCAATTTTAATCAAGTAATTATGGCTTATTTATTAGGATATGATATAGGCACTTCTTCTGTGAAGGCCTCTTTGGTAGATATTCAGACGGGTGAGGCATTCAGCGCCCAGTACCCCGATGCCGAGGCTCCCATCATTGCCAAGCAGCCCGGATGGGCAGAGCAGGAACCCGAGATGTGGTGGGACGAGCTGAAGCAGGCCACCAAGCGCGTGGCCGAGAAGTCTGGTGCAGACCTGAAGGAAGTAAAGGCCATCGGTATCTCCTACCAGATGCACGGTCTGGTGTGCGTGGACAAGGAGGGTAACGCCCTTCGTCCCAGCATCATCTGGTGTGACGGTCGTGCCGTGCCCTACGGCAACGCAGCCTTTGAGGCCATCGGTGGTGAGCAGTGCCTCAGCCATCTGCTGAACTCTCCCGGTAACTTCACCGCTGCCAAGCTGGCATGGGTGAAGGAGAACGAGCCCGATGTATATGCCAGGATCCACAAGATCATGCTGCCCGGTGACTATATCGCCATGAAGCTTTCCGGTGGTGACATGAAGACTACAATCAGCGGTCTCAGTGAGGGTATGTTCTGGGACTTCAAGAACAACGAGGTCAGCAAGGATGTCATGAACCACTTCGGTTTCTCCCAGGATCTCATTGCCGAGATTGTTCCCACCTTCTCAGTGCAGTCCACCGTTTGTGAGGCCATTGCCGCAGAGCTTGGTCTGGCAGCCGGCACCCCCATCTCCTACCGTGGCGGCGATCAGCCCAACAATGCCCTGTCACTCAACGTGATGGAGCCCGGTGAGATTGCTGCAACCGGCGGTACATCCGGTGTTGTCTATGGTGTGCTCGGTGAAGTCAACTACGATAAGCTCTCTCGTGTCAATACCTTCGCCCACGTCAACCATAACCAGCCCGACACTCGCCTGGGTGTGCTCCTCTGCATCAACGGTACCGGTATCCTGAATGCCTGGATGAAGCGTACTGTAGCCCCCGAGGGCATCTCCTATGGTGAGATGAACGATCTGGCCGAGAGTGTGCCCGTAGGCGCTGAGGGCCTGAGCATCATTCCCTTCGGAAACGGTGCCGAGCGCGTACTGCAGAATGAGAATCCCGGTGCCAGCGTACATGGCATCAACTTCAACATCCACAAGAAGGCCCACATGCTGCGTGCTGCCCAGGAAGGTATCGCTTTCAGCTTTGCCTACGGCATGGACATCATGGCCAGGATGGGCATGGAGATCAAGACCATCAAGGCCGGTCACGCCAACCTCTTCCTTTCACCCCTCTTCCGTCGTACCCTCGCCAGTGTCACCGGTGCCACCATCGAGCTCTACGAGACCGATGGTTCAGTAGGTGCAGCCAAGGGTGCAGGTATCGGCGCAGGCATTTACAAGGATAACAACGAAGCTTTTGCCACGCTCAAGCACATGGCCACCATCCAGCCTGAGGCTGACTGCGAGCCCTACAAGGCTGCATATAAGCTCTGGGTTGAGAGACTGGAGAAATAAGTGCTGGATTGCCAGAAATAAATGCAGGATTACAGGACTGCCCCGTTTGGCAGTATCCCTGTATCATACTTACACCCCGGCTTCATCCAAGGCCGGGGTGCTTTTTTTACGCTATGTCTTGCCGTGACGTAGTTCAGGGCAGATGGAAAAAACAAGGGGCAGACTTGTCTTATAGGAAATGTTTTCGTAACTTTGCAGAAAAGAATGACGAGTATGAATGAGATCTTGGATGCCGTGATGTCGCAGAATGTGACGCTGGCAGGAGCCGTATTCAAGTTGTTGCTGAGTTTTGTGCTGGGGTCGGCAGTGGGCCTGGAG
>JAZRVZ010000169.1:0-15023 GCA_045599425.1 Bacteroidaceae bacterium
CATTCCATTTGTTAATCACATCTATGACATCCTTGTTATTGGTAACATAATCTCCCCAATCTTTACCACCAACAACGATGTCAGGATAGTTCGGTATCCGACACTTGCTAGGGTCTGCCTTATCTGCTTCGGTCTCGTAACCTGTGTTAGCTCCGCTGAAAGCACCCGCAGTTGCACCTGTCGATTGATAGACATAATACTTGTTGGCGCTATTGTGAGTACCAGTAACATCTTGAATCTCTCCTGCTACATAAATCTTTCCAGAGTAGGTGCTGGCATCGATAGTTACATTACCTGCAGCCAAGTCGAAGTACACATAGTCTGCATGTACATCATTATTATATAATGTATATACAATCTTCTTGCCCTTCTGCCAGGACGAGCTGGCGAGGGGGGCAGAGATGGTATGGTCGCCTTCAGAATCATTATACATGAGTTCAACCTTTGCCTCAGATCCAGCAAAGCTCTGAGGTAAGAGCATCAGGGTGTTATCGCCATTGACGATGAATTCGTTCTCGGCAAAGTTCTGGCCAGCACCAAAGTCGATGGTGTAGGTAGCGTCACCTGTGAGGGTTGCAGTTTCCCAACCATTGGCGAAAGTGAAGATACCGCTATTCTTCACGTTCTTGATGCTCACGCTCTTCACCTTTGCAGCGAAGCCCATGCGGAACTGGATGGCAGTGAGGGCATGGTGATATTCGAAAGGTATCTTTGCCTTGTGGGCAGGATTGGTCATACTTATCTCTGAAGAACTGGCATAGAGGATATCCTTCTGCTCGGCAGGAGTGGCAGGAACAGTGTAGGTAACACCGGGGTTGCTATTGTACATAGTAGGCGTAATCTGGCTTCCTGCTTCATACGGAGCATACGAGCAGAACCATGCCTTTGCCTTGTTGAGGTTTTCCAGTCGCTTCCAGGCGTAAGGTGTCTCGGGCACAAGGTCGTCGCCGTCAAAGTCGAACTTCTCGTTGGCGAATACACGAGACTCGGCATCGAGGCTACCGTCATAGACATATCCATACACACCTGCCGAACCGGATAGTGCGGTGACGGGTGCGCTGCGGGTGACGGGGGCATCGCTGGTGCTGTCACCAGAGAGTGTGAGTGAGGCCTCGTCCACCCAGTCGGTCACCTCCATCATCAGGGAGTCGCCCACGGAGCGTGTCATGGGTGCGTTGCCGGTGTTTGCGAGGCTGGCAGAGAACATGACAACATCTGATGGGCTGCTGCCCTGCAGGCCCTCTATTTCATCCCTGCATCCTGTCATGGTCAGGACGGCAAGGGTGAGTATGCTGATTATGTATTTCGTTACTCTCATTTATATTATGAACGCGAATTATCGTGAATTAGCCGTAAATTGTTTCGTCAATTATGCAATACCAGGTCGCGATAGTCATCAACCCAGGGTTCCAGTGTCACTGTTCCCTCGATATAGGCGAGTGTTGCAAAGCGGAGGGTGATGACAAAGACCTTGCCAGTGGTCCATCCGCTGAATGCGTTACCGTCTGCATCAACAAGGTTTACAGGGATGTCCTTCGTGACATTCTCGCACTCTATGTGCAGGGTGTAGTCTGTAGCGGAGGCCGATGCATCAACCGGTGCCACAAAGACGGAACCCTTCTCCTCGGAGGTGGTAGAGAGGGAGTAACTGCCATCGAAGAGATAGATATCCGTGTCTGGGCCGTCATAGGTAGCCGTGGCTTGTGTCAGGTTGCTGATGGAAAGATGATCTTTTGACTTGATTGATATCTTCTGCAGCTTGCCCCAGGTGTCGCCCGTGATAAGCTCATCCGCACGCACACGTACCTTTATCCATGTCAGCAGGTGATGGAACTGCTGGGGATTTCCAGCCCTGGACAGTGGAGAGGCTCCCGTGCCTGAGATCTCTGGTGCGAACATCAGGTCATCCTTGCCGTTGATGTTGGCGCTGACTGATGTTGTACTTCCGCTCCATGGTGTGGCGTAACCACCTGGATACATGCCGATGCAATAGACGGGCTTGTTCTGGTCAGCCGGATAGCGCAGAAGTTCACCGTTGTAACCGCTTGGCGTCGTTGGGTTAGCATTGATGTATGTAATGGTTCGGTGGGCATCGATGTCAGTGCCTGCGCCATTAGTGCCAGAAGCACCATAGGTATTTCCGGCATAAGAGCCCTGAGTCGTGGACAGCCAAATCATGGCAGAAAGAGGAGTCTCGCTCGTCGGTGTCTCGAGTCTGTAGGGACTGGCCTCGGTGGCAGCTCGCGTCACCTCGGTCACTCCCTCCACGCATGCAGAAAGCTGGATGATGTCACGGCCCGACGTACGGGAAGGATCGTCCTCGTTAGAGCAGGCGGTCAGCAGCAATATGACTGTGAGACCAAGCCATGAGTGCTTGTGGCGTGCAATATATTTTGTCACTTTGTTGTACATTCTGTCTGTTATATGCGAAGTTTCGTGAATGAACCGCGAATTGTCGTTAATTATTCCGTTACCTCGATAATCATTGATCCTGCATTCTCCCATGGCGTTACTGCCACGGTGGTCATGATGTTATCGCCGTTGGCGAACTTCAGCGTTATGGTGAACTGATGTCCTGCGGTGTTGCCCACGAAGTCAGTGTTGTTTTTTGCCTTCAGGTTGATGGGCACCTCAACATCCTTGCGGCCTTCAGTACTTACGACAAGGGTGTATTCGTTGCCGCTGTTCGTTGCCGTGACTGGCTCTGCCAGTACGTATGCCACCTCGAAGGGGGTGGTGTAGAGTTCAACTGCCTGACTGGTGAAGGTCTGGTCTTCCGAGGTGTATGCGGACATGGTTACCGGGTCACCATTGAAACT
This sequence comes from Bacteroidaceae bacterium, assembly GCA_045599425.1. Taxonomy (GTDB): domain Bacteria; phylum Bacteroidota; class Bacteroidia; order Bacteroidales; family Bacteroidaceae; genus Physcousia. The sequence goes on from JAZRVZ010000169.1 coordinate 2,820, forward strand.
TAAACTGCCGGTCTGGAAGCTCATTGTCAGTCTGTTGCGACTCTTGATTTTGATATCCGTTACCTTGCCCCATGCATCTGCACTCTCCTGACTGTCGGCACATACCTTGAAGCGAAGCCATGTGAGCAGATGGCGGAATGCCAGTATCGGGTATGTTGGCGCTGTGGAATAATGGTTTGAGACTTCTTGCGCAAACATCACGTCCATCTTACCGTCGAAAGTACAGTAGCCAAGGCTGCCACGCAATCCACTGGCATCTCCTGCCGTCCATGCTGTCTGAGGATAGAGGCCCACGAAATAGACGGGAATGTCGCTTGTGGGATAGAACAACTGATCGTTTAGCAACTGCTTGCTTGCACCCGTGAAGGTAGCGGTATTATGGTAGGCTATGCTTGGTGCATTCTCATTACCGTTTGCACCCAATTGGTCTCCGGGGAAGGAATGCTGGGTCGTAGACATCCATACTGCTGCACTGAGCGGACTGGTCTTGGAGGGGGCTGTCAGCGTATAGGGAGCGCGTGTCTCCTGCTGCTGTCCCTCCACCGTGGCACCAATATAAACAGGTACGCGCGAAGGCTGCACCTCGTCGTGCGAAGTGCAGGAGGCAAGGAGCGCGATGCCAAGGATCAGTATGATGGTTTTTATTTTCATTCTTTTCGAGTTGTCGAGAGTCCGGGATGTCAGGTTACCGTGCATCCGGGTTGTCAGGATATTGCGTATTCGTCGTTTCCTAATGAACATCGGTCATGGTTTCACCTTCGACGATCCAATCCGCGATGCTGACGGCAACGAAGATCTCGTCGGCTGCACCGTTGAGCGAGAGCGAATAGGTGTACTTGTTGCTGGGTTTCCATTCGGTGACTGCTGTTGACGTACCCGTGAGCATGGCTTTGTTCAGGTATGACTTTGCCGTGGAGAATCGTGGAGAGCCCTCGGCTGCGTAGGTGATTTCAATCAGTGCTGCATCTGGCAATGTCTGGGGCACAACCAGGAAGGGCAGAGCCAGCTCTGCATCGCTGTTGATGTCTTCCGGGTAGTTGATGCCTTCGGTTGTGGTGTAGTCAGCGTTGCCGGAGTAGTCAATCTCGATGGCGGTGTCAGTACCTGACGGTGTCCATGCCACCCAGGGGAATGACAGGTTGCATGTGGCGGTGCCTTCATTCTTGATGCCCGTTATCCTGATGGACTTGATGGTGCATCGGATGGATTCGTTGAGCTTGAACACCACGAGTGAGAAGGGACGGTGGAAGGTCAGGTCCACGATGCCATTGTTGGTCGGGGTGCAATTCGTAGAGTAGGAGAATATGAATTCCTTGATGTCCTTCTGCCTTGCCTCTGTGATGGTTGAAGCCCCATGGTAGGTCAGGGTGGGAGAGCCTGCGCTCCAGTTGTACGTCATGCCCGTGCCTGTCAGGTCCTCGGGGAAGTGGGCAAAGAAGTCCAGCTTGCCATTGACCGGCCAGAAGTATTTCTGTCCCTTGATGTTGTTGGCGAAGAAGGTCCAGAGGCCGTCCTCGTGCAGCAGGCCGCTCTGGAAGTAATCGGCCTTGTTGGCATTGTAGTAAGTGTACAGGCGCATACGATCCTCGGTAAGGTTCCCGTTGTCGTGTATGAAGGCACGGGTGGCCTCCCGTACGATGTCCAGCGTGGGACGCACCTGTATCTCCGTATCGGAGAGCTGCGGGGTGGGTTCCGGCAGTCCTGACTCCCTGCACGCAGCAAAACTGCATGTCAGCAGGAGTAGCAAGGCCATCCAGAGGTGATTGTATGTCGCTTTCATTATTCTCATTTACTTTTTCTTTTATTTCACGGTGACCGTGGCAAAGGAGTTTGTGGCAAGGTCATTGATGGTCACCTCGTCCTCGCCTGCTGCGGTGCGTGTGATGTCCACATACATCTTCTTGGTGGGGTCGTCATAGCGGATTACGGCAGATACCTTGCCGTTCTTGCTTGTGGCAGAGAGTTTGCCGGTGTCCTGATGCCCTACGAAGATGCGTACGCTGGTTTTGGCACCCACTGAAGCCAGTGTCACTTCCGAAGTGGCAACGGTAACCTGTCCCACGTTGATCCTGTTGTCTACCCAGTCATCCACCGATACGTGATCCACATCAAGGATCATCTCCCTGAAGGTAAGGTTGTATATCCTGCCGGCTTCCAGCTTGCCACCCGGGATCTTGCTGACGGGCAGGAGGCTCGCGGGGGTGGTCATGATGGTCTTTCCTGTGGCGTATTCAATCTCGAACATCAGGTTCTCAACCGACTTCCAGTTGCTGATGGGCGGGATGATCATGTAGTAGGTCTGCTTGCTGTTCGCAGCAATCTCGATACCGCCCTGACTGCCGTCCGAGGGGCTGGGGCTGTTGGCTGCGGTGCTCATGGCCGACCGGTAATCACTATCCTGGTCGGGCTCCACGATGTTCAGGCCGGAATTGTCGGCCTGCCAGATGAGATGTCTGGGGAAGAGCTTGGTTTCGCCCGGTGCCTTCATGGTGATCCGGCGGATCCTGTAGGCATGTCGGCTGGGATTCTCCACGATGAGTCTGAGGCAGGCAACGGCCGACTGGAAGCGCACGGGCGTAGCCGTGAGGTTGGGTTGGTAGACGCTCTCCACTACGCTCGACGCATACATAAAGGTATACGCCTTCAGTTCCTCCAGACTGTTAGTCGTTGTAAGGTTGTAGCTGTCGGGGAACTCGTACCGGGAAGTGGCTGTGGCTCCGTCAAGGCTGAGGGCCGAACCGCCCAGGATGAAGTAGACCCTGGCGCCCACCACGGCATTCTCAATCTCCTTCGTGGAGGTGATGTTGGCCTGGCGGTTGTCCGTCAGCGGACTGACGGTGCAGGGCGAATAGAATGCACTGCCCTGCCAGGGCAGGAAGCGGTTCTCCGTAGCCAGGTAGACCATGGCCCGTACATCGGTGCTGTTCGCCTCCCACTGGTAGATGGCAGGCTTACCGCCCTCCGGTGCCTCGTCATGCCAACAGGCACGCGTACTGTTGTCCAGGGCGGTCATCTGCAGCCTGCATGCAACGGTCTGGCCCACGGGTTCATCCGTACCCTGGGTGCAGGCGGCTGCCAGCAGCATCAGCATGATGGTTATGTATGGCTTCAATAGCTTCATTTGCGGTTCTGTGCTTTGGTTCTGTTCACATTCGTTATTCATCAATGTCCGTATCATCCAGGTCCTGACCCGTGTAGACGGTATGCCACTTGGCGTAGAGCGTGATGTCATCCGTCAGCGGTGTGCCCGGTGTGGCCGGCTGGGTCAGTTCAATGTCCGTGAACCATCCCTCGAAGGTCCATACGGGATTGTCATCCACCGGCGTGGGAAGTGGATTGGGCAGGTCTGTCACACTCTCGGTATCCAGAATTGGACTGCCGGGGCTGAAGTAGTGGCCATGACCGTTGAGTTCATAGTGTACGTTGAAACCAACCTTGTCCTCGACCTTGATGATCTTGATGGAGCGCTTCTCGGCTGGAGCACTGCCTTCCTTGTGCCAGTATTCTATACGGTAGGTACCGGGCTTGTCGGGCTTGAAGTAGGCGATGCCTTCCTCATACTTGTCCACGGTCTCCTTGTAGACACCCTCGACGGGCTCTGTGGATGCTGATTCCGTGGTCTCCACCTCCCACTCGTTGTTGGTGGCCTGGTGGTAGATGATGACATAGTCGTTTGTGCCATCCAGCTCAACCTTAACATCCTTGGGATCCTTGGCGTCGCTGGTGTTGTCCTGGATGACGGCAACCTCCGTCATCTTGCCCTTGTAGTAGACGATGCCATCGTTCAGGATGTCGTTGTTCTGGTGCGTGCTGATGCTCCACTCGCCGAAGGTGGTGATGGTTCCCACCTGATTGTTGTCCGTACCGGGAATCTCGGCAAAGGCCGTGAAGGTGATGGGGTAGAGACCCACCACGTCACCGCCGGGCGAGCCGTTGGTGTTGTCGCTGATCTTGAAGAGATAGGTATAGCTGAAGTTGGGCTTCCACATGCAGAAGTTGGCAGGTACGGTGGCCGTGGCATGTTTCACCTCGATGGTCTGTCCGGTGCCGTCGTTGGAGAGCAGGGTATAGTCCACCATGAGTTCCAGTGGCTGGTTATTGGTGGGGTTGGGAAGGATGTTGGTGTAGTAGCCGTCGCCCGTACCGGCGTATGTGGCGGCGGAGGACATCCTGCCCAAGAACGAGCGGTCGTCGGGATCGCGCAGCAGGTTGTCATCGGCAGTGGTATAGTTGAGGGTGCCGAAGGTGTGGGTGGGGGTGTGGTCTGTTCCTGCGGCATAACTGCTGGAAACGGTGGGACTGGGAGACAGGTAGCATGTGATGTCCAATGAAGCTCCGTCCTTGACATACTGTCCACCCAGGGTGCAGTCCGGTGTGCCTGTGGAGGATCCCGGTACATAGAACCTTACATCCTTGACGGCATAGCCGGGGATGGTCTCATAGAAACCGATGCGTATGCGTGATACGAAGCGTTGGAAGGTGAGCTGCACGGGCTGGCGATACTCCCAGCGATTGACTACCTTGGGCTCGGAGATGTAGATCTGCGTGGTAGGATTGCTGAGGTCGGCCTCCTTCAGGTTCGTGATCTTGGTGGTATAGGGGTCGGTGCCGCTGAATCCGGACATCAGTTTGTCGGCCCTGCCGGCTGCCCAGAATACGTACTGCTGAGCCGAGTGATCCCAGTACTTGATTTCCTGCGGTCGGGTGGTCTGGCTCAGTGCATTGGAATAGTTGCCCACCGTGGGCATCATGCCAACGTACTCCCAGTCGTTGCTGTTGCTCTGCGTCGTTCCGGCACTGTTATCGTCGTGCCACAGCACGTAATTATTGAAGACGGTGGCATAGTCACCTGCGGAAAGCTGCTTCACACCGAACAACTTAAAATCCTTGATGGCAGTGGACAGGGGACGGGTTGAGCGGGTGACTGTACGTTCACCTGCCGCCACCAGGATAGCCTCTGCCTCCTGCTGTCCCTTCAGGTTGAGGTCGATGTCCTGCAAGCATGACTGCAGTGCCATGCAGACAACCATCAGGGTCAGGGATAATATGTATTTCGTTTGCTTCACGCGTGTATATTAATATTGTTAATTCTCTTTGGTGCCCGCTGGGGCGATTGGGGTTTCTTTGTTTTTATAATGTGTGGGTCAGGTGTCTGTTCCTGTGAACCTGCGCAGCCAATTATTTGTAATGTCCGAAAGCTGAGATGACAAGGACTAATATTTCTTCGTCTCGTATCTCATAGACAATGCGATGCTCCTTGTTCAGTCGGCGCGACCAGGTTTCATGTGTATATCCTTTCAGTTGCTCCACTTTGCCAGTTCCCGTACGTGGATGCTGACGCATCTCTTCAATCAGGGTTGACAACTTTTTCAGCGTTGTAGGAGCGTGCTTCTGCAACATTAGCAGGTCTTGTTGGGCATCAGGCGAGAAGACTACGTTGTAGCACATAACATTCTGTTGATAAAGTCCTCAGCTGTTTCATCTTGCTTCATGCTGATGCACCGGCCAGCCAAATAGTCTTCTTCCGCCTTTTCTATCCGTTTGTTGAGGTCTTCAAGCGAATAGGTCACTGACTCTTTTGCAGCTTTAGGCTTTGGATTTACTTTGGTTATCGTTGCAACGCCTTTAATCATCTTAATGGCTCTCTTCACTTCATTTACCATTGCCCCCTCATCAAGGGTGATGGTGAATGTCGGCTGGTTTATAGTCATTGTTTCCATATCTTCGTCTCTTTCCGCCCACCGGGGCGATTCGGGTCTTTATATTATATAATGTATGGGTCTGGAATCTTATCCTTTGACCTCATTGATGTGTCACTTTCCGTGATAGTTCACTATTTCTGTCAGTTCCACAGCTTTTATCTCTATCCAGATGTACTTGCCGTGTGGGTCGGTTGGTATCGGTTTCTCCATCGGTTCGAAGATGAGGCGGTAAGGCTGGTCGAGGTCGCATGCCCACTGGCCCTTGCGGTCGCTGACGAGTTCGTGAAAGTGACCGATTGCGTTGCGCAGATCTTCGAGATTATCGGCTATATGCAACTGAGCCACTCGTTTCCTAAACTGCTTAGCTCGCTTCAGCCCTAACTTCTTTTGAGCCTTCGCTTCGTCTTCAATGAAGTCCCTCAAGTCTTTATTGACAGATGTGATTTCCATTGCCTATAAAATAGCTGCTGTCCTACGTGAGAATTTGACCAGTCTGTCAATGTATGACGTTCGCTTATTATTTAGGATGTATTCATCGTATGCGTGCTGCAGCTTGATCCACATGCTGGCTTGCATGCCAATTGTGTTCTCAAGCGCAATTGCAATATCAGCAGTCACAGAAGCATCACCTGCTATGATATCACGAATCATCTGTGCAGGAATCTGTGTCTGACTGGCGCATTCCTCTACTGTCATTTGTTTCTCTTCCAAACCTTCTTCAAGGTACTCTCCAGGATGGAAAAACTCAGTTGGTGTTATCTTGTAGGTTGTATCCATATTCTTCGTCTCTTTCCGCCCACCGGGGCGATTGGGGTCTCTATATTTATATATAATGTATGGGTCAGGTGTCTGTTCCTGTGATCTTTGTATCCTTATAATACAGCGGTGGCAAGTGTTTGTCGGACGAAGGCCGATACACTCAATCCATGAGCAGAAGCCTTGCGGCAAAGGTTTTCGTACATTTCCGTAGGGATGGAGATGGTATGGCGATGTTTCTTCCGTATGTCGGCAGCCTTATCCGCAGCCAGCTGTGCTTCGTAAGCATTGCGTTCTTCGCTTTCTTTGACTCCGATACATTCATCGAGCATCTCGTCGAAAGAATAGCAATTGTATTTTCCTACCTTCTTCATATCTTATTTAATGTTTAATCCGTCTATGTATTCTTTTCTTATTTGTTCCGCCTTCTCGATTTCCTTTAGTGGCGTTTTCTGCGTCTTCTTGCTAATGCCGTGGGTTGCGACGACGATGGTATCCAGTCCGTTCTCTTTTGTCCAGAAGGCAAAGAGTCTGTACGAATTCCCATTGTATCTTGCACGGAATTCCCAAATATTCGTCCCCAAGAGTTTCTTGAACAATTCCGGGGCGTTGCCTTCCATAGCGCGGGCAATGCTTGAAGCCATCTTGTTACGAGATTTGGCATCAAGCGATTTCATGAAGTCCATCGCTTCCTGCAGGAATCTAACCTCAAATCGTTTCATCATCTGTAGTTAATTTATCACTCTTTCCGCCCACCGGGGCGATTGGGGTCTTTATATTTATATAATGTATGGGTCTGGAATCTTACCTTTTGACCTCTTTGTTACCATGCAGGGAGTCGAACCCTGCATGGCTGTTTGTGGTATTTCCCACTGCCGAGCCTCCTGTGAGGGGGGCTGGCAGGGGAAGGGGGGATTATGCACCAACTGTCTTGGTTGCAAGAGTGAATGTTACACCCTTGTAAGTGTACTTGATGGTAGCAGTACCAGTAGCAGATACCTTAACCTGATATACACCTGTAGCAGACTTCTTAGCAAGTGAGCAACCCTGAGCGGTGAGACCAGTTACGTTCTCTGCAGTGTCATTATTGGTGAACTTAGCATAATACGTACCAGTAGCTACAGACAAATCACCACCTACAGCAGATGTACATGCCTCATCGGTGTAAAGAGTTACTTCGAAGTTAGTACACTCAATGGCCTGAGTAGCGCTACCAAGAGTAATGTTAGTTGTACCAACACCTGCGTATGTTACAACAGCCTCACCTTCTGAGCCAGTAACAGCAGCAACAGTAGCAGCACTTTCGTTAGAAGAAGTAAGAGCTGTAGAAGCAGCTGCGAAGTCAGAGCCGAGCTTAGCTACAAGAGTTGTACTGCTTCCAGTGCCATTGATGATAGCAAAGCTACCAGCCTTAACTGCGAGAGTATAGTTCTCTACTACTATGTCAGCCTCAGCAACAACCACACCACCGTTAGAGAATGTGATCTTACCACTCTTAGCACCATCAGCAGCAGCGATAGTAACAACGCCGTCTGCTACGCCTGAGATAGAAAGACCTGTGCCTGTAATTGCGAAGTCGGTAGCAGCATCAACATCAGCAGCAGCACCAGAACCAAGGTTCAAAGTAATGGTGTTGTTTGCACCCTCAGCTACAGTTACACTTGCAGCAGCAAACTCGTATGCATTAACGGTGATATCCAAAGCAGCAGAACCATTCAACTTGATGCTCTTAGCGCCAGTTGTTGCACCAGCCTTAGCTGTGAGTGTGTACTCGCCTTCATCTCCCTCAGAGATTGTGAAGTCTTCAGCACCTGTGAAGTAGTTCTTAGCACCAGTTACCTTGTAATCATTAGCATCAACAACGGTGATGATGGTTGAACCACCCTCTGCGATAGTTGACTCTGAACCACCCTTGACAGCCAAGGTGTAGGTTGCAGCTGCAGCAGAAGTATCTTCAACCTTGATTACCTTGTAGTACTTCTCAGTGCTATTGGTAATCTCAACAACGTAGATTGTGTTATCCTTAGGCATGAACTTAACACCGGCAGGAGACAAGGTGATAGCTACATTGTCGATAGTCTCATCAGCAGGAATTGATGCGGCATCAGAAAGCTCAGTAGAAGCATCGCTCAGAACAATGTCGTTGTTCATGTAGTTAGCAACCGTTTCCTCAGTGATACCCTCATGGTCACTACCAAGGTCAATAGCAGTGTAGAGCTTGGTGTTGGTTGTTGACAAGGCAAGACCCTCACAAGTTACAAAGATATTCTTAGTATCAGAAGCATGGTACTCGTTCTCAGAAGTTACCATTGAACCATTCTGGTAAGTTGTGATAGAAGGAGTAGCAACAGTAGTGATAGTCTCCTGAGTATTGCCATCCTCTACAGCTACAACAACTGCATCGAAGGTGATGGGATACAAACCTGCGGGATCACTTGGTGAAGGATCTCCAGTTGTACCATTGGTGTTGTCGCTAATCTTGAAGAGGTAAGTATAAGCATAGTTTGCCTTCCACTCACCATAGTTAGCGGGAACTTTAGCGGTAGCACCAGTCACCTTGATTGTCTCACCGGAAGGGTCTTTTGAGACAAGGGTATAATCAACCTTCAGGTTTAATTCGGTAGCTGGCATGGGGAACTCGTAAGTCCAGCTGTCCTCGGTACCAGTTGACATTGATGCCTGCTTTGAAGAACGTCCGATATAGTCTGCAGAGGCTTCCTTATATTCAGGACCTACAAAGTTCGTGAGAGCACCAAACTGAGCCTTGCTATCTGTCTCGGATGAAGCTGTAGTCACGACAACATCATTTTCTGTACCAACTGTTCCATCATAGAACTTTGCAGTTACAGTACCTGCAGTTGCAAAAGCATCAGAACCTGCAAAAAGAGTAGAAGTACCATCACCAACAGCATCGTCTGCAGTATAGAAAGTAACATCCTTTACAGAGTAGCCAGGAACAGTTTCGTAAATACCGATACGAACCTTAGCGGCCATGTTACGGAATGTAAGGAGAACCTTTTCCTTGTAAGCCTGAGCTTCCCGCTTGAGAGTACCACCAGTAGTAGCATTGCTACCATCCTTCAACACAGTTACCTGATTTGCTACATAAACTTTAGCGAGATCAGCAGCAGTAGGAGCAGTGAAAACAAGTGAGTGAGGCTTGTAGGGGTTTACTCCATCCTCGTTGATTGCTTCAATAGTAGCATTGCCTGATACGCTCCAAGCTAAAAAGTCGTACTCATCAACAGAGTAGTCCCAATACTTGATTGACTGGTCAAAACCTTCGCCACCAATAGGTCTTGAGGTGTTACCTACATATTCCCACCCATGTGTGTTAGACTCTGTAGAACCTGGTTTACCTTCCCAGGTTACAACATAGTTCTGGAATACATCAGACTTGGTTGCAGCATAAGTACCAGCATTACCTTCGCTAGCACCCTTAGTGAAACCATTTGACTTGAATCCGTAAACAACGAACTCGTTGCCAAGTTTCTCGGCGGCATCCTTGCCAGTAGCGTCAGCACGGGTGATGCTTTTGGTCTGCATACCGAAGGAAATCTCACCATTGCCCAAGTCAGCAGGAGCCTGTCCTACATACTCATCGCTTGTACAGCTTGCCAGAGCAAGTGCAGAAGCGGCAAATAAATAAAATTTTCTCATAATAATGAAAATTGGTTAATAAATAATTAATAATGTTTTTGTTTTTGTTTCTTTCTGTTTTGTTGTGGGTGTCATTACTGTCTGTTTCTTGGTTATTGGATTTATGGTTAATATTTTGTTTCTTACTTTATGATTCCTGCATTTAAGAAGTCTTTAGGATCCATTACTTTAATTTTGACTTCAGGAGAAGAGAAGTCCCTTGAGTTTCTTGTAATGATATAACTCACTCCTGCTTGTTCTGCACTGAAGTATTGTATACCATCCTCAAAATCAATGAAATCGGACTTAATGGTTTTCTCCAGCACTTGGTGGTCAATAGGAACTACTTCCATTAATTGACTCAAATTGTCGAATATGCTCTTTATATTCTCTACCGCCAGCTTCCTTAGGATGTATGCTATGTTGCAGAATGTAAGGACGGATGCGCATAATGTCACGTCCTCTCTCTCAGCTAAAGAGAGTATCCTTTCAGCTGTGTCGGAGAATCCTGTTCGATTTTCGATGAAATCAAGCACGATATTCGTATCCAGGAATATAAGCATCTTCATATTCTGTCGTATTTCTCTTTCAATGCATCGTAAAGTGACTCCTTATAGTCAAAGTCCTTGGGCAGCGAGATGCAGCCGCGCAACTCGTTCAATGCCTTTCGGACAGACGTCTTATGGCTTGGCAAGGAAGCAGGCATCTGTGGACGTTCAATAATCATCCACCCCATTCTGCTTATCATCTCCTGTGCCAAGGTCAGATCCTTTTCAGGAATGCTTATTGACAAAGGCCTCATTCCAATATGAGTACCATAGGATGCTTCTGCAGGCTCTGCTACCATTGCAACCCCATTGTCAGTATTTTGCATGTACTCCATATTTATATATTGTTTAATGGTTTATGGAATGTTTCACTTGTTTATTATACTTTCACGTTTACATCTCAAATTCATACTGTTCTTCCTCGTACTCCTTCACCACGGCATCAAAGCCGGAGCCGCCGGAGCGGCTGGGGATGCGGATGGTGTCCACGTCCAGGTCGATGGTGATGACGCCGCCCTTGTAGCGCTTGCGCACCTGATCCGTCACGTCAAAGACGAAGGTGGAGTCCATACCGTTGCTGAAGACGAAGTTGACATCCATGTAGTGGCGCGTCCTGTCCTTTACATCGGCTGCACGCGATACGCGCGAGGAGTTCTGGTTGGGGATGCCGAAGGTCAGGCAGCGCCCGCCGGCAATGTCCACCAGCTCGCCCGTCTCACGCATGGGCCTGTTGCGCTTGAAGCGAACGTCATAGTGCACGGCCACCGCATCCTTGTTGGCCACACCGCTGTTCAGGGTCACGCCACGTGCCATGCCGGACATGTTCGCGTTGCCGTCCACACCGTCAATTCGGCCTCGGTTGTTGTGCAGTCGCACCTGGGTGAGGTAGATGTAGGTGACGGGGGTGAGGGTCAGGTCGATGTACTTGATGTACGTGTTGGTCTCCGGGTCATAGTCGTCATAATCAGCGGGATCGGCGGTGATGTGCAGGTCGCGCGCGTAGCCTGCAAACAGTTCCTCGGGCTGATAGAATGCACGTGTGTAGGCCGGTGCATGGTAACCTGCGTGAGCCAGGCTCTGGTTGGTGAACGCCATCACCGAATCCAGTGTCGTGGTCTCGTCGAACCACAGGCTCTGCACACCGTCGGCGGTGCGGATGTGGTTCCATGCCAGGAGGTCATAGTATCCGTACTTGTAGTCGGCGGTGAAGTGTCGGCCATAGACGGAGAAGTCCTCCTTGGTGGTATGCGGGCTCATGGGTTCCTGACCCTCATAGTAGCGGCGCAGGTCGAAGATGTCAGGCTCGGTGTAGCCGATCTCTCCGAAGAGGCTTTCGTCCAGCTCGTCCCAGCCGTAGGTCCATTCCTTCTCCCAGTCGTATGCCAGGTCGTAGTCCCAGTACAGCTGCAGGTTCAGCTCCACCAGGGGCAGGGGGATGAGCATGTGCATACCCTTGTGCAGGTTCAGGGGTGGCTGACGCTCGCATGAGGTCAGGCCCATCAGCGAGAGCTGCATCAGGAGGACGGTCAGCAGGGTGGCAATGGTACTGCGTCTCATCG
>JAZRVZ010000170.1:0-14374 GCA_045599425.1 Bacteroidaceae bacterium
ATTGCTACACCCCCCATCCACTCTGTCTCCTGGCAGCCGATGAGGTGAAAGCCTGCCTGACCGCCCATACGGAATGGAAGGAAGAGATCAGTCATGGCAAGATGTTTGGCGTACTGGTCTGCGAGACCGGCCATGGTGAACGGGGGTTCCTGGCAGCATTCTCCGGCACCCTGAACCGCCAGACCATCCACCCTTATTTCGTTCCCCCCATCTTCGACCTGATGGCCCCCGGCAGTTACTTCAAGCAGGAAGAAGCCGCCATAAGCGCACTGAACCAACGCATCCTGACAGAGGACAGTCCTGTCCTACGCGCCGAACGGAAAACCCGTTCCATCGCCCTTCAGCGATGGCTCTTCTCCCAATACCACTTTCTCAATGCCCACGGCGAGCAGATGGAACTCCCCCGACTCTTTGGGGATGCAACACCTCCTTCCGGCACAGGGGACTGCTGTGCCCCCAAACTTCTCCAGGCAGCCTACCGTATGCAACTGCATCCTCTCTGCATGGCCGAGTTCTGGATGGGCGCCTCGCCCAAGGATGAGATAAGGAAGGAAGGTAATTTCTACCCGGCCTGCAGTGCCAAGTGCAAGCCAATCCTGAGCCACATGCTGAAGGGCCTTGACGTAGAACCCAATCCCCTGCTTCGTACCATCACGGAGGATATGGAGATCATTCATGAAGACCAGACCATCGTCGTCATCAACAAGCCTTCAGGCATGCTGGCCGTTCCGGGAAAAGATCCCCTTCCCTCCGTCCAGGAAGAGATACGACACCGCTATCCCAACGCAGAAGGACCGCTCATTGTCCACAGACTGGACATGGATACATCCGGACTGATGGTGCTGGCCCTCACCAACGACGCCTACCACAACCTGCAAAACCAGTTCCTGCACCATGAAGTGCGGAAAAGGTACGTGGCACTGGTGGAAGGAGAACTGCCGCCTCACCAGACAGGACGCATAGACCTTCCCCTCTGTCCGGACATTACCGACCGACCACGACAGATGGTGAACTACGAGTACGGGAAACGATCCGTCACGGAGTACGAGGTGATTGAATCCGGTGCGGGACATTCCCTGCTTCACTTGTGGCCCCACACCGGCAGGACACACCAGCTGAGGGTCCATCTGGCCCACCCGCTTGGCCTGGGTACCCCCATTGTCGGAGACCGGCTCTACGGCCATCCCGGGAAACGGCTCATGCTTCATGCTGAGGAACTGTGCTTCACCCACCCTGCCAACGGACAAGCACTCACGTTCCACCACTCACCCACGGAGTTCAGGATCTGAGGGAAAATCCATTCATTTCCGTTACACCCGCCCGAAGAAAACACCCCTTTTTATACGAACAGCAGGACCAGAAACACCAATAGCACAGCGGGAAAAGTCCAGAGCAACACCTTGCGGGGAGAAGAGATGCCAACTCCCAGCAGAAAGAGCAGCAGGTAGAACAACACGACATGCCCCCAATGAATGTCCGGACAGAAAAGCGTACTGCCCGGCAAGCGTCCCGCCACATCCAGTATCCAGTTCTCCGCATCCATGTAGCCACCCACCAACCATGCCAAAGGACGTGACAGAAGAAACAGTCCGCACAGGCCAAGCAAAAGCAATACGACTGCAAGATACAGCAACAGCGTGGTCATTGGAACCAGCAACACGCTCACCAACGGTTGCCAGGGCTGGAACTGATGGAAATAGAACAGACAGAGAGGCATCGTGCCCAACCATGCCGTGAGCGACACGAGAAACAGTCGCCAGACACGCTTGCACCATCTTTCCCGCCAATCCGCAGGAAAGGGACTGAACGGGATCATCGAATCCAGGATGGGATAGAGCCAGGTGAGCGCCGCCACGGCAGAGAAACTCAGTTGCGTACCGACATCAAAAAGGCACATCGGATCTATCAGCAACATCAGGAGCATGGTATGAGCCAGATTGATGCCCATGTGACTCTCCTCCGTCCGGAACAATGCCATATAATATAAGGTGGCCATCAGGACGGACCTGAGCAGAGACTGAGGCATGCCTGCCAGGAAGCAATACCCCCACAACAGAACCATCGTGGCCCACAACACCGGCCAACGCCAGCGGGTAAAGCGCACCCTGCGCAGCCACAAGAAGGAGAAAAGCGCCAGAAAAATGCCCAGATGGAGACCGGAAAGCGCCAGAAGATGCTGGACACCCGCTCCGCGAAACCTGTACTTCTGCTCAGCCGACAAAGATTTGCGGTCTCCTGCCAGCATGGCATTCAGCACGGACACATGCTCTTCACTCATCCCGCACGCCATCAGACTCTCCCTTGAGACACTCGAAGCTTTCCGGGACAAGCGTTCCACCATCGACGGGGTACCGTCCTCCCCCCATCTTTCATGCATCCCCTGCCTTAAGGTACACCACATGGCACCAGCCAGCACAACATTCCATACCAGACTCATCCACAGGTTACCCTTCCTCCTTACATCAAGGAAAAGCAGGACACACCCCACAGCCAAGGCCACGCTCATGGCCACCCAGGACAAGGAGAGTGTTGCCGCAAAGAACACTCCCAAGGCAAATCCGGCTGATGTAACCCATTGTCTCATCCCTCACTCCCAGCGTACGTCCTTCGTGTAACTCCCCGCCATAATGTACCGCACCCTACCTGGGACTCCTGACCTCACAGACACTCAGTATCCTGCCGTCCACCACAAATCTGACCTCTTGCCCCGCAAACTCCATGGCATAGATACGCGAGGCATCATGCTGGTAATGAGGACGTGGATCCTGGCTCAGCACCTCCCTGAGCGTCTCCAGCTGCTGTTTTCCGAAACAGCCTGACCACTCATCCGGAATCACGACCTCAAGAGGTTCAATCTGCCGGTTCATCTCCTCAGCAAAACCGCCCGTAGCCTCCGGATGACAATCCGTGAAGGGCAGATAAGGCTTGATATCCAGGATCGGAGTCCCGTTCATCAGGTCCGCACCGGCCACAACCAGGACGGGGCCGTCCGGCGTCTGCCACTCAATCCGCTTCAGCCTTACGGAACTCAGTCCGATGGGATTGGGACGGAACGGCGACCTGGTAGCCCATACCCCCATACGCACATTTCCCCCCAGACGAGGTGGCCTGACCGTAGGCGACCATCCCCCTTCGGGCCGGTGAGCCTCAGAGAAGTCCCACAGCAGCCAGATGTGCGAATAGCCATCCAATCCACGCAGGGCATCCACATTGCGGTACTCCGGAGCAAAGACGATACGCCCCTCGCTGCTCGGCGACAATCCGCTCTGGCGCGGCACACCGAACTTCGTGGCAAAGTCTGTCTGGATATGGGCAATTGGCTTCAGCTCCATCAGGTAATTTCAATTTGCAATAACAATGGCAGACGCTTCATTTATTATCCTTTCTCTCCGTTGTCCATCGGAAAACGGCGTCATCCGATGCTGGCCAACTTGATCTCGAAGATGAGGGTTGAGCCACCGGGAATCGTACTGTCACCGCGCATGCCATAACCCATCTCTGCCGGGATGTACACCAGCCAATGATCGCCGATATGCATGTTGACCAGGGCAATCTGGAATCCGCTGATGAGTTCGTTGACACGGAAAGCCTCGGGATAGCCTCTGCCGAAAGCATCGTCAAACACCTTGCCGCTGATCAGCGACCCTCTGTAATAGCACGACACGATGCTGCGAGGCGTGACCGTACCGGTCCCGTCGCCACTCTCAACGACCTTGCAGAGCACACCGCCTCGCAGTTCCTGGACGCCCTCCTCCTTGCGAAGGGCCTCCAGGAATTCACGGTTCTGCCTGATATACTGTTCCTTGTTCTTCTTTGCCATGACCTGGTACTTTGTCTGTCCGATAGTTCCTGCCCAAAACACTCAACAACCACTGACCCCGTCACTTCACGGGAATCCTCAGCAAGGCATCCAGTGCCTTGTGGGGCGTATAGTCGCGCTTGAAGAGCAAGGGATAGTTGGTACGGTTGGGAATGGGATAGCCGTTCTTCCAGGAATGTGCATCCTGCACACCCCATATCGTAACGCGGTCAATCACATCACGACGACTGTAGAAGATCTTCATCAGTTCGGCATAGCGGTCGGCCTGCTGCTGCTCCACCTCCTTCGGCAGTCCCTGGCGGTACGGGTCGAAATACTCCTTGAACTCCTCCAGCTGGAACTGGGGATCCTGCATGCCCTTACCGATAATCTGTCCCTCACGCGTCAAGGGCAGCACATCCACGTCCAGTTCCGTGATCATCACCTTCACACCCAGGGAGGCAAAGGTATCAATGGCCGCCGTGATATACTCATTCTTCGGGAAGTTCAGTCCCCAGTGTGCCTGAATGCCGATGCCATCAATGCGGATACCGTTCTTCTGCAGCATGCGCACCATCCTGGCAATTCCGTCACGCTTCGTGGGACGCCACGCGTTGAAGTCATTGTAGTAGAGCTCCGACCTGGGACTGTACTGGCTGGCAAACCTGAAGGCCAGCCGCACCACCTCGTCACCGTCGCCGCCAAAGGCATTTGTCCACAGCGTCTTGCGGTAGGATCCGTCGTTATCGATGATCTCGTTCACCACATCCCAGGCATTCACCTTCCCGTCATACCTCCCGGCCACGGTCTCAATGTAGGAGCGCATCTGCTCCACCATCTCGTCATGGCTCTTCGGTGTGCCGTCCTCCCGGTTGAAGAAGAACGATGGAGTCTGGTTGTGCCACACCAGCGTATGTCCCAGGACGAACAACCCACGGTCGTTGCCATACTTCACATAACTGTCCGCCGGACCAAAGTTCCACTGTCCGGGAGCGGGATGGATCACCTCTGCCTTCATGTCATTTTCGGGAGAGACCGCATTGAAATGCTTGTCCACCAGGGCATCCGAACGGCTGTCCCGTCCCATGGCCATCTGCCGGTTCACCACGGTTCCCATCTTGAAGGCATCCTGGTAGGCCACCTTCAGCTGGTCGGACACAGGCCGTCCGGCAGAGCACGACGCCAGCAGGGCCACCAGGGCCAGGGCACACAGACTGTTGATTTTCAGTTTCATTGTCATCTGATGTATTTCTTTCCGTTACGAATCAAGATTCCCTTCTGCTCTCCGCTGACCTTCTGGCCCATCAGATTGTAGGCCTGGCCATCCTCACGCCCGGCATTGACGAAGTCCAGGGCATCAGCCTCATCCTCCTCGCCCTGCACGTACACCTTGATTTCGGCTATTTCCGGCAGAAGCTGTCCGTCGCGGCTCTGACGCTGCATGTACCAGCGCATGGGCCTCAGGGCACCGGCACTGGGCGTCAGCTTGCCACCACCCATAATATAGGCACCCTTGTCCGCCAGTTCCTGCTGGCTCATCGCTGTATAGGTACCCGTGAAGAAATACTCGGTCTCCACCGTACGGCAATCCACGCTGTTCGCCTCAGGCATCAGCAGGGTGGCATTGGCAACGGTTATGGTCTTCGTGCCTGTCGTCTTGGAACGTACCAGATAGGGATGACTGGGCTTCAGCAGCCCCTTCTTCACCTTCAGCACCTCCAGGGCCGATTGATCCATCGTACCGTCTTCATCAATGTCATACTCATAGAATCCATTGATGCGGGCCACCTCCAGTCCCTGACTGTCCCAGTCGTCAAACTTCATGCTGAAGGGTACATACAGGGGCTGCCAGTCCGTATTGTTAAAGGTACGCGTGTAGGTCAGGACATTGCACTTCCTCTCACCGTATAGCTCAGTAGCATCACCGTCCTTCAGGGATATCAGGGGTTCCGTGTCACTCTGGATATCCAGTCTCAGCCGAGTGCCGGCCGGCATGACCAGACGGGTGAACCGGCTGCCGTCGGCCGACTCAGCCACGGGAATGATCTCATAGCTGTGAGCCGGAAGCAGCTGCTCCGTCGTGAATGGCAGGGACGCTCCGAAATAGCTGCTGATGGGAACACCGCCACAACTCACCTTACCCACGTTATTAATCCTGATCTCCTGACCGCTGACACGATCCACGGCAATCACGGAAAGGATGACATCCTGATCCTGTATGCCATAGTTCATCGTATAACCACTGATGCTGACCGTCTCGCCGCTCTTCACCTTGCTGCTGCTGATCTGCCATTCTTTGTATGCCCCCAGATGAACCTGGGCATCACCAACCTGCGTCTCAGGCCTTATGGACAGGAAGGCATTCTGCCCCTGATTGAAACCGCCCGCATATTCGAAGCTCTCGGGAATCAAGGAAGACAGGCTGAACCAGCCATCGTCAACGCCAGCCCAACCCCAGTTCACACAATAGAGTCCGTCGGCATAGCCATGCACGATGAAGGCATGGCCTCCTGCCCCACCCTCGCCGTCATACATCACCGGACGGCCGTTGGCCAGCTCCGTGTAGATCAGTTCATCCCACTCGGCATCCGTATAGTTCGAACGGCTGGCAAAATACATATTGTCATCATATCCGAAATAGGCGTTCAGCGACTTGAGGGCATTCCTCGTACTGGCCTCTGTGCCACCCATGCCATAGTTTGCGTTCACGCTCACACCGATATGATACAGCAGGGTGGCCACCGCATCCGCCTGAGCCGTGTTGTAGGCACCGGAATAATCCTCCAGCATATTGGCCCAGTCGTAGACTGTGCTGGCATAATCTGCAGAGAGCTGACGACCATTCCATACGTACGAGTAGCTGCCCGTACCCCTGGTCGGATAACCGTAATACCTGCAGATCTGACCCACTGCCGTAGCCACGCAACCCGTCAGGCAACCATTGGGACACTTGCCGTTGAAGGGAGCCCTCTGGGCCCACTTCGTCTGGATCAGCGGTGAAACGGGAGCCGCAGGAGCCTTGCGCCGTGCCGTCACCTTATCCTGCACCTGAGCCTCATCCATGCCGGACAACACCTCCAGCTGACTGGCATACAGCTCCATCAGCCACTTCAGGCCGCAGGGCATATCCTGCTCATCAAACGATCCCTGGGTGGTATAGCCCAGCACATCGACCGTGGAAGCCTCGGTGCCGCTTACCAGCGTAAAACCGGCATCCTGCCCCATGTCAAACACATAGAGCAGGGGATTACCCTCGTACTCGCGCACATAGGCCAGCCTGGGCCTGGAATTGGCAGGCATACGTCGCATACCCTGAGGGGCTTTGCCTGCAAATGAAGAAACAACATCCAGTGCCTCCTCCACCGTACGCCACTGGGCAGAGATACTGAGTACACAGATCAGAAGAAAAGCGGATAACGAAAACCTTTTCATGAGCTATACAATTTATAATGTCCTGTGCAAAAATACGAATAATCTTGTAAATGCCAAAGACTTTCACCTTATTTTTTAGGATTCAGGGGCAGACAGGGAACTGATTGGTACGACGGGAAACCCTTCATCCCTTCACCTGACCAGCCCGGAACCCAAGCAAATGCAGGGAATCTGCGCAGTGGAGGGTTGGCCAAACCCTTCACCAACCCTTCACCTTGGTATTCACCTCACATCCGGAACGCTTGCCCTCGGCATGAGATTACCCGACGTACTTCCTGCCATTGATGATCTTGATAGCCAGACAAACATGTCGTCAGAGAAATTATACCAAGTTATTTTTATCATCACTTAACACACATTTCTAACTGAAAACTTGGTTGGTAAGAAAAAAACTAATATCTTTGCCAAATGAAATCGAAGCGACAACGTGAGAATGAGAATTCTATTTAGACGAAGTAAAAGAAAGGAGTAAGTTATGGTTTTCATTCACTGGCTTTGGTTTATGACAGGAGTTGCAGCAATTCTTGCAATCTACAATTACATAAGGATGAAGCAAGAGGAACACGACGACTATTCACTGCAGGATCAGTAAGAAGAATAGTCAGTCTAACTGCGTGAGAAGGTATAGAACAAATACAACATATAAGTACAAAAGATTACAGCGGCTATCTACTCTGGTATGAGTGACAGTCGCTGTAATTGTAGTATGGATATTAGCACCTATAGTTTAGCAATGCATATGCTTTATTGCTATTCCTCGTACCACATATCATCCTTCTCGCCCATGGCATCAACCTTTACACCGGCATCTTCATCGGTGCCGTTGTCCAGATAGTTAGAACCTGCCAGGATGGGGCATTTTGGCTCTGTTACATACTGAGAGATCTCGGGGGTCACATAACTCTTTTTCATCTTTTTCTTGTTTTACTATTTAACAATATATTTCTTGCCGTTTCGGATGTAGATACCTTTTTGCAATTTATTTGCGTCATTCATCATCTTGCCATCAATTGCATAGACGTTATTACTGCCGGCTACTTCAATATTGAAAGTCTTTATCATCTCTATTGCATCAGCCTCATCCATGTCTTCGCCCAAGGCAACGATGCGGTATCCTTTGGCCTCTGATGCAGCACTACTGTTACTGCCATATTTCTTCGACTCGCGATGCATGATCCAGCGGTTGGCCTTCACACTGGTGCTACCCGTGGTGCGATAGTTCAGCTTACCCGATGCCGATACGTAATAGTTGTTGTCACCAGCCACCACGGTATAAGCTTCGTTCAGGCCTGTCACAGTGAACTTGTCCAGTGTGGTAGAGAACTCCACATATCCATTCTCTGCCTTGTGCAGGATATTGTCAGCCGAATTGATAGTGTATGTCTTTGCCTCATGAGGACGGATAAGGTAGGGCACATTTGCCTCGATGCAACCCGTCTTCACAGGGCGCACAAACAGGAAGTTCTCATCGTCAGCATTCACTGTGCCGTCACCGTTCGTATCAACCGTAGCGCAGAAGGCATAGATCTCTGCGAAGTCCAGTTCACCAGTGTATTCCTCCACATCAATGCTCATGGGTACATAGAATGCATTCCAGTTGCCTACGGCTGAGGCAGAGAAGGTCTTGGTGAAGGTGAGGGCATCGTATGCTGTGGTTGTAGCATTGCTGTAGTTTTCACCATCAACAAGCTCATACTCGTTTGAGTTAGAGGGAACGACAATAGGATAGGTAGCCTTTGAAGTACGGAAGGTTCCACCTTGTGCATTTGTCAGCTCAATATCTGCCAGAACAAGTTCATAGTCACCACTTTCCACAGCGTCATCCTTCTGAATGTGAACGGTTACCACCTCACCGTCATTGCCAGAGAATTCATAGTTCTTTGTAGAAGCAGCGAGTACACGATAGCTGCCATCAGACCACTTCACACAGTCAAAGGTGTTGGTTCTTCTGGAGGTCGTTCTTGTCTGGCTCAAGTATACGTCAAGGAATCCATCTTCATCCTCCGTAACGTAGAATCCTTCGGGCAGCTTGAAGTTGAACTGGAAACCAGTTGCAGCAATGGCGTTCTTCATGTTGAAGACAATCGTAGCATCGCCGTCCGCAGAGATTGTCACGGGATCAGCATAGATGAAGTTGTCGGGGTCGCTGACAGCCTCGGGAGCTTTAGCCTTTACTTTCGATGCACCGCCAGCCTCCTCTGTCAGAATCATCGTAGCTACCGCAGAGAGGTCACCAACAGAAATATTGTTGTCCTGATTAACATCAGCGGCTCCAAGGTTGAAGCCATCGGGTGTGCTGCCCAGGATATGACTTGCAATGGCAGAGAAGTCACCGACAGAAACGCGACCGTCACCATTGGCATCACCAAGCTGATAGTCCTTCACGGTGATGGTTCGCTTCAGGCGCTCTACGTTCCATGTCTGACCGGTAGCGTTAGTAAGCTCGATGTTCTTCAGGATAATAGGATAGTCACCAGCAGGAAGGTCTTCGCTTACGCTGAGTTTGATGACGCATACTTCACCATCTGTTCCTGAGAATGCGTAGTTGCGAGTTGAGGCAGCCAATACACGGATGGAGCCGTCAGACATACAGCTACTGTCGAAGGTGTTCGTCTTCGCAGCGGTAGTACGTTCGGTGCTGAGCGTTATATCGTTGAAGCCATCCTCATCCTGTACTACACTCACGCCTTCAGGGAGAACAATATCGAACTGGAAACCAGTGACGTTGATGCTGTTCTTCATCTTGATTGGCAATTCTATGGTCTTACCGCAGAAGGCTTCGCAGTTGTCAAAATAAATGGTGTTGGCAATCTCCGTGATATCGGTATCAGCTACAGGTTTAAAGGTTGCGTTTACAATAATGTCTTTTGTAGACATTGTCATATCATCTGGCAGACCTTCCCAACCTGAGAACACAAAACCACCTGCAACGGGAGCATCTGCAGGTTTGAACGTTTCACCTTCCCTAACAATATCCGAGTGATAGAGTTCTCCGTTTACATAATAGAGAACACTATGAGCACTTACAGTTACGATATTGCTGGTAAGAATGGTAGAATTGTTGGTGTAACTCACCTCACAGCAATAGCCGTTGGTCCCTGTCAGTTCGTATTGCGTAAGCGTCCTTGAAGTGGCTCCTTCAATGTTTTGTACTGCATTGGAGACAGATATATCCATTACCTCAACGCCATCAAGGCCTGCGTTGCCACTGGCATCTTTCTTGTAACTCATTACCAACTCATAGGAGCCTGCCGTTTCAATGTTGAATTTAAACGAATTGGTTTGATTACCACCAATGTTGATTAGTTCTACATTATTAAGCTTTACATTGAACTTATCGTATGCTTCCGATGACAAAGAATAGGTAAATTTGAGGGTATCGCCTGCCAAAGCATCAAACTTATAGGTTTTAGAAGATGTGGAACCACCAACTCCTTGGTTGTCAGACTTCCAATCTTCAAAGTTGGTAAACTTCGTGTATCGCTTCCACTGATAAAGCGCATGTGCTTCGTCATCAACCTCAACAGTCATTGACTCACAAGAAGGCTGGGTGCGAATATTCCATTTCCACTGTGCATTAAGTGTTACACCATAATCATACTGGGAAGCAGATGTAACCTTTGTACCATTATAATACCAACCTAAAAATTCTGCATCTCCTTGAGGAATCGGCATATCACCAATGGCTGCACCATATGCTATATTTTTTGTAAGGGTATAATCAAAGTATTGATCCCAATACTCAACTTGATAAGAATCTGGCACCATAGTAACTAGAGGTATTGTCCCAACTTTCCATGTCGAGTAACTACGAGAATAATTATTATTGGAAACCCAACTATTTAGTGAAGAAACATAACTCTGGTAAATAGGGGGATCATATACCGTATCCCATGAGCCACTCGAAGTGCAACCAGTAAAATTGCCAGTGGGCATCCATCCATAGCAATGAGTGTACATTATTGTTCCATTCAAATTTGTAACAGAAACATTACCATTGGAATAGCAATAGCAAATGCGTCCAGTGTTTTCATTTGCTAGATAACTTTGGCAATCGTAATCGTCATACCTACCCCATTCGTCATTTGTAATGTTATTGACACAGTTCTCAATAGTACCTGTATTTTTTAATGCTACAGAAATGGCCTTTTGCCCATTACTACCCGTATTACCGTCTGTATCTACGAAGGAGTTATAAATATAACCGTTGTTTGTATTTACCACTAATGCCGAGGTTGCAGAACTGGCAAATGGGCGTGTTGAAAATCGGTAAATGTTATATATATAGCCATAGGACAGAGTTTCTGCTATGGGACAAACATTGTCAGAATACACGCGAACATTATGTATAGATCCACTAACCGTTTCGAAAAGCTTACTTTTCGTGACTATGGCGCAACCATTACCATTATAGTCTCCACTGAACGTGTTTGAGACACAAAGGTCTACATTCGTAAGATTTAGATCACGTGTCTGTTTGATGTACTTTCCGGAAAAAGTACTACCTGCGGCAATCTGTTGCAGCAAATAGGCAAACTCAGGTTCATTACTAATAATGTAGGGATTAGCTGACGTTCCGCTACCAGACGCAAAACCTGCAGCAACTGTACCATCCCATTTGTTCGCGGCTTGCATGTTCATTGCAAAGAACAGGCATAAAGCCAGAACTGCCATCTGAATTTTCTGTAAAAGTTTCATCTTTCTTTTTGATATATAAAGTTGTTAATTATTATTTCATGAGTTTTTTTAGAACTATTTGATAATGAACCTCCTTTTGAGAACTTTTCTCCAAAGTAGGAGCATGAAGTGTTTTGCAGTTCGTCACTTTCATAGACAGAGTACTTCTTGCCTAATTCAAGGACGGAAGAACAAATGAATAGGCTAATCTCTTCCTGCGGATTCATATTCATTAAAGACATTATAACTCTTTCACCATCAGCGATGGATAGAAACTTTCCGCAATTTGCAGAGAAGCCCGAACGATATGTTCCTGTTAGGTTGATATTTTCCGGCTGATAGAAGTTCTGGCTTGACTCGGTAACATACACTTTACCGTTTCCTATACCGAACATAGTACCACCCGTTATGATGAACTCTCCCGAGTCTGCATCGAAACTCTCTTCTTTAGGTTTCTGACTAATAGACGCAATAACTCCTCCTCTTATATAAAGATTATGGTTAGAATCTATGCCGTCATTATTTTGGGAAATGCAATAGATTTGTCCCCCTTCAATGGTCAAATCCTCATCTACGTTGATACCATCGTCAAACGTGTGGCATTCTATCGTGCCATCCACAATCTTACATAAGCTTTTGCTTTCTATGCCTTCGCCTCCCATGCCTTGGGTCTCTACATAGATGTTGCCACCATAGATGTAGACAATCCCATCACCTTTGATGCCTTTGGGACAACCAAAGCGCTTGTCTTCATCAACATCATCAACAATGCACGTTCCCTCGGTGGTGACTCTGATATTGATTTGGTCGTTCAATGCAGAATTAAAAGTTCCAATGGTCAGATCTGCGCCGCAGTCAATGCCCTTGCCACCTAAACCTATGCTCAAGCATTCCATGTCACACTTCGTAATGGTCATGTTGCCTTTGGAAAGCAGGCATCGACTTGTATAATAATCCGTTACATTAGACGTATTAGTGTAGGCTGCTCCATCTCCATGCGTCTCGAGTATGTATTTTCCGCCGGCAATGAGCAAGTCGCCATCTACCGTGATACACTTTCCGCCGGGGCTGTTGTTCGTAAGATGGAAATCACCATCTGATATGACTGCGCTTCCGTCGCACTTGATGATATTGCAGTAACTCAAATCCCCGTCCTTGTTCTTTAAGGCTCCCGATGCAGATGCTTGAACCGTACCACCGGAAATGGACAAATCTCCTCCGCATTGGATGCCTTTAGCGCCTCCTCCTGTGATATTCATTTCTATCGTTCCGCCTTTCATCGTGAAATCATTGTCAAGCTCGATGGCTTCCGACTTCATGCCGTTGAGTCTGAAGTAGCCGCCATTGATAATCACGGATTTCCCTGAATGTATGGCATCGGAGGAAGCCTCAAGTACGTTGTAAGTTCCGTCATGGAATGTAATGGATTTCTTGGAATACAGGGCATGCTTGGATTTACCGCGCAGGGTCAGTTCCCCATTACCCATGAAAGTCAATGCACCCTGGGCAGAAAGGCAGCCGCTGGCAACCTCGTCGGTGTCGCTGAAAGTGTATGTTTTGCCGTCCCACAGATTGTTCCTTGTCCCATCTGCAAGTTCAATATTTACCTTTTGCTTGCCGTAGGAATTGATGGCAGGTGCATGCGAGGAGGTAAGTTCGAGGCCTGCAAGCTGGACTGTAAACAGAGTGTCAGCCTTTATGGATATTCTTCCGTCATCGCTCTTGCCGCTCAAATGGAGTACAACGTTCGGATTACTTCCAATCTCAACGTGCACATCTGCCCGTTCATGGGAAAATCGTACATCGGGGAGTCCTTCTCCGGCGATGGAAACATTGCTCCCGGCATATTTTATATATAAGGTGTCCTTCTTGGTATCTTCCCCACTATCAATTATATCACCGCCCATAATCAAAGTGGCGAGTGCAGAAATATCGGCAACGGAGATTCTACCGTCCCCATTGACATCAGCCTCTTTTTTATTGAAATTCGTGGGATTGTCACCCATGATATGGGAGGCAATAATGGCCATGTCGGCAACAGAGACTCTGCCGTCTCCATTAGCATCCCCTTTAATATTCTCAGCAACAGATGCAATTGTAAAAAAAAGAAGAAGTATACTTGCAAAACATTTGTATTTCATAGACATAACATATTCTTTCTACGCAATCTAAGCGACAGAATCAATTTTGTTGTCGGGCTCCCTACTGGCAAAGTTTATTGGATTTAATCTCTTACAAAACGAAAAAAGCGTGGGAGCCATACGTTACTCGTCCCACTACTTGAGGCCTTCGCATTGCCCTAACTGTCGAAACGAGCAACACCGAAGCCCACGCCGGACTTTATGTAGAAATCCTATTGGGCTGATTATCAAGGCAAACCATGCGCTTCACTATGCTTGTGATACCTTTATGTTCCCAAACTTTATGGTAGGGAATAAAGGGGGTTGGAGAGGGTGCTAAAGGTGG
>JAZRVZ010000171.1:0-14224 GCA_045599425.1 Bacteroidaceae bacterium
CTTGGAGTGATAGGCTCGGAAGAGGGTAGCTGGGACATGGAAATGCGCCGTTTACTGGGTTTGTACTACCTAATAAACGGCGCAATATGGGTTTTATTGTGCAAGGGGCGAAAAATATTCCCGGCACAAAGTTACACGGCCAGGTAGAAGTCCTTGTGGCAGGCCATCTTGCGGAGATTGAGGATGGCATAGCGCACGCGGCCCAGAGCGGTGTTGATGCTGACGCCCAGCTCCTCGGCAATCTCCTTGAAGGAGAGGCCCTGGAAGAAACGCATGTAGACGATCTGCTGCTGGTTGAGGGGCAGGTGGGCCACCATGGAGCGCACGTCCTCAAAGCTCTGCTGCTGGAGCATGAGGGCCTCGACATTGGGGGCTGACATGCGGACGTCGTTGAAGAGGTCCACGGACATGTCACCCTGCTCGCTGAAGAACTCATGGCTGACCATGGGCATCAGTTCCTGCTGATGGAAGATGTCATGGACAAGGTTGTGCGCAATGCGGATGAGCCAGGCATAGAAGTACCCGTTGGAGGTATAGCGGTGGGTACGGATGCAGGTGATGGCACGGACAAAGGTCTCCTGAAAGATATCGTCGGCGGTATCCTTGTCATGAACGAGGAAGATGATGTAGTTATACAACTTCTCCTGATGACGTCCCAGGAGGACATCAAACGCACTATCGTCTCCTTTTTCGTAACGACGTACCAACTCATCGTCGGTCATCGGCTTACTTGTTTTCATTACCGTAAATGTATTGATTCGGAGTAATGATTCCCTATAGGCGTAGTGTTTTTGATGTGAATAAATTTGTTATCTGGATGCAAAGAAAATGCTTTTCTGCGAATTGTGCAAGGATTTTGGCAAAAAAATGCAGGTCAGCGCGGCATTTAGCCACGGATCAGGCGGATTTCATGCTTTTTCCTGGCGATATGCGCAGGCTGGGGAACAGCGTTCAGAACCATTTACAGAACACCCGTATAGCGCCGTCTGCTACAGGAACCTCATACCTTCGGTGATGCGGGCGCCACGGAGGAAGTCGGCAGTGGCCATGCGTTTCTTGCCGGCAATCTGCAGCTCGTCGATGTGGAGCCAGCCGCCGGGAGTGGCTACGGCCAGGGTGCTGCCATCGACACGGAGCGTACCGGGAAGCTGGTCGTGTACGGCTTCCTCGCAGTGGGTGGCATAGACCTTGACGTCCTGGGCCTTGCCGTCCCCGCTGACAAGCTGGGTCCAGGCGGCAGGATAGGGTGAGAGGCCGCGGACGAAGTTGTAGGCGGGACGAAGTCCGGCGTGCCAGTCGATGCGACAGGTCTCCTTGAAGATCTTGGGAGCATGACGCAGGGGCTCGTCGGTCATGAACTGCTCCTGGGGCACGGACGTGGCAGTGCCTTCCTCAATGGCGCGTACGGTCTTCAGGACAAGCTGCGAACCAAGTTCCATGAGGCGGTCGTGTACGTCGCCCACATTGTCGGTCTCGTGGATGGGACAGCGTTCCTGCATGATGATGCGACCAGTGTCGATGTCGTGGTCGAGGAAAAAGGTGGTGACACCGGTCTCCCTGTCGCCGTTGATGACGGCCCAGTTGAGGGGGGCAGCGCCACGGTACTGGGGCAGAAGGGCTGCATGGAGATTGAAGGTGCCCAGGCGGGGCATGTCCCAGACGACCTCGGGCAGCATGCGGAAGGCCACGACGACCTGAAGGTCGGCCTGGTAGCTGCGCAGCTCTTCAAGGAAGGCAGGATCCTTGAGCTTCCCGGGCTGCAGCACGGGCAGGCCACGCTCCACGGCAAACTTCTTCACGGGACTGCTCTGCAGCTGGTCGTGATGACGGCCGATGGCCTTGTCGGGCATGGTAACTACGGCCACCACATTGCAGCCGTTATCCAGGAGTATGCGGAGGGGCTCGACGGCGAAGTCGGGGGTGCCCATGTAGACGATACGGACCCCCTCTCCGCTCCCCCTAAAGGGGGAGAATGGTATGTTTTGTTGTTTGAGTTCTTCCATAATATGCAGAGAAATGAATTTTGGATTCGCAATTCACATGACATCAGTCATCACTGAAGTCCGACATCATCTTCTTGTAGACGGCATGCACGCGACTCTTGCGGATGAATCCCACGAAGGTGCCCTCCTTGGTCACCACGGGAAGGGTCCAGGCATGCGTGCGGGCAAAGACCTTCAGGATGACATCCATCGAGTCGTCAATATCAAGGCGTGCAGGTGCAGGCTTCATCATACCGTCCACCTTGAGCATCTGATGCAGTTCGGGACGGAAGAGGATGTGGCGGATGTCATCGACATAGAGTACACCCACAAGCTGCTGCTGGGGATTGACCACGGGAAAGACGTTGTAGGTGGACGAGGCCACCCTGCGGACGATATTGCCCAGCAGCATGTCGGCCGTCAGACGGTACTCCTCATCGTACCGCTCTATCACACTGTCCATGCTCATCAGGGTGAGGATGGCGCGATCCTTGTCATGGGTGAGCAGTTCGCCACGGCGGGCCAGACGCTGGCTGTAGACACTGTGGGGCTCGAAGATGACGATGGTGAGATAGGCACTGACGGAGACCATCATGAGGGGCAGGAAGAGCTGGTAGCCACCGGTGAGTTCGGCAATGAGGAAGACACCGGTCAGGGGGGCGTGCATGACACCGCTCATCAGTCCGCACATGCCAAGCAGGGCGAAGTTGTTGAGGGGCAGCTGCATGCCAAGCATGCTGTTGAGATTCCAGATACTGGAGAAGAAGAAGCCGGTGACGCTGCCCAGGAAGAGGCTGGGGGCGAAGATACCGCCGCATCCACCGCCACTGTTGGTGGCTGTGCTGGCAAAGACCTTGAAGACGATGAGCAGGGCCAGGTAGACGAGCAGCAGATGGCTGTTGCCGTAGAAGAGGGAGTTGTTCATGGCTTCCATGAAGTCGGCCTCGCCCCGGCCACTGAGCAGCAGGTTGATGAGCTCGTAGCCCTCACCGTAGAGGGAGGGGAAGAGGAAGATGAGGATGCTCAGCAGGGAGCCGCCCATGGCCAGCTTGACATAGCGGTTCCTGTAGCTGCCGAAGAACTTCTCAAGGCGCAGCATGACGCGGGTGAAGTAGAGGGCAACGAGTCCGCAGAATACACCTAACAGTATATACGCGGGCGTACGGTCCATGGCGAATGCCTCTCGCAGCTCAAACTCGAAGACGGTGTCCATGCCGGTGAAGGCGTAGGTGATACCGGTTGCGGTGACGCAGGAGAGCAGGAGGGGCAGGAGGCTGGACATGGTGAGGTCGACCATGATGACCTCGACGGTGAAGACCAGTCCGGCAATGGGAGCCTTGAAGATGCCTGAGACGGCTCCGGCGGCTCCACAGCCGACAAGGAGCATCAGAGTGCGTGTGTTGAGGCGGAACAGTTTGCCGAGGTTGCTGCCGATAGCACTGCCGGTCAGGACGATGGGGGCCTCGGCTCCCACGCTGCCACCGAATCCGATGGTAATGGCACTGGCAAAGACGCTGCTCCAGGTGTTGTGGCCGGGAATACGACTGCGCTTGCGGGCAATGGCGTAGAGGATCTTGGTGATGCCGTGACCGATGTCATCGCGCACGACGTAGCGCACGAAAAGCATGGTGAGGTAGATACCCACGACGGGATAGACGAGGTAGAGGAGGTTACTCTCCTGGATATCAAACTGGTGGGTCAGAAGATACTTGATCTGCGCAATGAGGAACTTCAGCAACATACCGGCCAGGGCGGTCAGCACACCGACCATCAGGGCCATCAGCAGCACGAACTGCCGGGCACTGAATGCACGCCTGAACAGAAGCAGACGCAGCAGCAACTCTTGTTGGATGGAACGGACCCTGGCCATATCTGCTTACCTGATTACGCGCACCTGACCGTCCTGTCCGAGCTTGACGATGTGGCTGGGCTGGGCGGGTGTCTTCTCGCCGCGGCGGAAGCTGACGATGTAGTCAACCTGGGACTTGATCTCCTCGCTGATCTCGGAGAAGTTGCGGGGTGCCGGCAGACCGCTGATGTTGGCACTGGTGCTGACAATGGCTTTCTGGAAGCGGTAGCAGATCTGACGGCTGAACTCTTCCTGGGTGACACGGATGCCCAGAGATCCATCCTCGGCAAGGAGGTTGGGGGCTACGCCGTTGGCTCCGTCCAGGATGAGGGTGACGGGTGTGGTGGCACAGTCAATGAGGTCCCAGGCCACATCGGGCACGTTGCGGAAGTAGCGCTGCATGCGGTTGGCACTGTCCACCAGACAGATAAGGGCCTTGCTGTCCTCGCGCTGCTTGATCTTGTACACGCGCTCCACAGCCTCGGGATTGGTGGCGTCACAGCCTATGCCCCAGATGGTATCCGTGGGATAGAGTATCACCCCACCCTTTCGCAGCACCTCAACGGCATTCTTTATATCAATATCGCAGTTCATGGGATTCAGTATTTCGGGGAATCAAGTATTCGAGGATTCGAGTGTTCGATGATTCGATATTTCGAGGGATCGGGAAATCTTTGGAACTAGAACTCGCTGGTAAAGTGGAACCTGAGGTGTTCAAAGTCCTGCTGGGCCATGGAGAGGACATAGCCGGAGTCGGCCAGGAAGACGTCGCGTCCCTCGCGGTCGAGGGCCATATACTGGTGCTTGCGCTTCTTGAAGTTCTCCAGCTCGGCCTCGTAGCCTGGCTCACATTCCACCCAGCAGGCCTTGTAGAGGGAGATGGGTTCCCAGCGGCACTTGGCGTTGTACTCGTTCTCCAGACGGTACTGGATGACCTCGAACTGCAGCTGACCTACGGTTCCGATGATCTTCCGGCCGTTGAACTGGTTAATGAAGAGCTGGGCAACACCTTCGTCCATGAGTTGGTTGATACCCTTCTCCAGCTGCTTGGTCTTCATGGGATCGGCATTCTCGATGTACTTGAACATCTCGGGAGAGAAGGAGGGCAGTCCGCGGTAGTGCAGCTGCTCGCCCTCGGTCAGGGTGTCACCGATCTTGAAGGTGCCGTTGTCGGGCAGGCCCACGATGTCACCGGCCCAGGCTTCATCGATGGTGCTCTTGCGCTGCGCCATGAACTGGGTGGGACTGCTGAAGCGGAGGGTCTTGCCATGACGGATATGGAGGTAGGGGGCATTGCGCACGAACTTGCCGGAGCATACCTTGCAGAAGGCAATGCAGCTGCGGTGGTTGGGGTCGATGTTGGCGGTGATCTTGAAGATGAAGCCGCTGAACTTGTTCTCGTCGGGCTCGACCATGCGCTCCTCGGCCTGGGTGGGACGGGGGGAGGGGGCAATCTCGACAAAGCAGTCCAGGAGTTCCTGCACACCGAAGTTATTGAGGGCGGATCCGAAGAACACGGGGGCTACCTCGGCGTCCAGATAGGCAGAGCTCTGGCGCTCACCTGGAGCGCCAATGGTCTCTTCCACAGAAGGATAGACACCTTCAAGCATCTCCAGGTCCTCACGCAGCTTCTGGGCATCCTGCTCGCCCACGGCCTCATCAAGGTCGGTGGAGTTGATGTCGATCTGCACCTTCTCGGTGACTTTCTGCTTGTCGGGCGTGAAGAGGTTGAGGTTCTGCTCGTAGATGTTGTACACGCCCTTGAACTTGGCACCCTGGTTGATGGGCCAGGAAAGGGGACGCACGCTGATCTGCAGTTCCTGCTCCAGTTCATCAAGGAGGTCGAAGGGATCCTTGCCCTCGCGGTCCATCTTGTTGACGAAGATGATGACAGGGGTCTTGCGCATGCGGCAGACGGTCATGAGCTTGCGCGTCTGGGCCTCTACGCCCTTGGCTCCGTCGACCACGATGATGGCGCTGTCCACGGCGGTGAGGGTGCGGAAGGTGTCCTCTGCAAAATCCTGGTGACCGGGGGTGTCAAGGATGTTGACCTTGTACTCCACCCCACTCTTCTCGCCCGTCCCGGGGTCGGTGGGGGAATAGTCAAACTCCATCACGGATGTGGTGACGGAGATACCACGCTGCTTCTCGATTTCCATCCAGTCGCTGGTGGCTGTCTTCTTGATCTTGTTGCTCTTGACGGCTCCGGCCACCTGGATCTGGCCTCCGAAGAGGAGGAGCTTCTCCGTGAGGGTAGTCTTACCGGCATCGGGGTGTGAGATGATGGCGAATGTACGCCTGCGTTCTATTTCCTGATTCATATCTTCAGTTTGTCTTCTTTATATTTCTGGTTGAGCAGGGTCAGCAGGGCTGCCACGCTGTCATGGGCCTGCTGGGTCTGCTGGCTGACCTCCTGCTTCTGCATGCGCAGCAGGGTTACGCCATAAAGAACCTCCAGGCAGAGTTCCAGTTCGGGTTTCTCGCGGTTGCTGGCCTTGGCACGCAGTTCCACGATGAATGGCAGAGCCTTGTAGTACAAGGCGTTGTAGATGGTTTCACGGGTGTCGGCCAGGAGTTCGGCATGCTTGTCGGAAAGCAGGGAGAGGGTGCCCTTGACCATCTGCAGATGTCCCTGACGGAGTATGCCCTCGCTGCGCATCATCTCCACCAGGTCGTGCCACCAGCGGGCTTCCTGGAGAAGCATGTCACCCTCATAACGGAACCGGGGAAGGTACTCGCGCTCTATGCGATCCGCATCGCAGCCGTAGGCGCGGACCAGGTCCTCCAACTGCCACATGTACAGGATGTATCCTATCTCGCTCTCCTCCTTGATCTTCTTTGCCAAAAACATTTGCCGAATGCTGATAATGTTGTTCTACGAAAAGATTTCCCAATCTTGACGGGACGGTCCTAATAGAGGGTGCGCCCCGTGATGGTGAAGAAAAGGCTCAGCAGGGAGACTACCATCACAACGATGCCAATGATATGGTTCAATATGTAGATACGGCCGACATTGAACTTCGCACGTACCTTATTTATAGTATAGGTGATGCCTATCCACCAGCCCAGGGCTCCGATGATGATGGAGACGTAGCCCATCATCTGCTCGAAGGGATGATGAACACCGTTGTCTCCCACGGGAATGACGAAGGAGAAACGGGCGAACAGGGCCAGGAAGAGGAAGATGATCATGGGATTGCCCAGGGTGATGAGCAGGCCGGTCAGGCCATTCTGGAACAGGCTGCCCTTCTGGCTGCCCGCCTTGTGGGGCAGGTTGGTCTGGGGCTTGGCCTTGTAGGTGAAGTAGCCGAAGCAGAAGAGCAAGGCGCTTCCGATGAGCTGGAGGATGACCTTCTTGGTGGGAGAGGGATCGTCAACGATGAAGGAGACGAAGCTCATGCCGAATCCCGTGAGCAGGGCGTAGATGAGATCACTCAAGGCTGCACCGACGCCGGTGACAAAGCCGTACCATCGGCCTTTGTTCAGGGTGCGCTGGATGATGAGCACGCCGACAGGGCCCATGGGAGCGGAGGCTACCACGCCGATAATCAGCCCCTTGAAGATACTGTCAAGGGTCAGTACGGGATCAATTTCCATATAATGAATCGCAAAATTAACACTTTTCTACCATATTATAAAGCAAAAACGAAAAAAAAAGCTCCTTTGGGGTATTTTCGCACGATTCCCTTTGTATGCTCCGCACTTTTATTTATCTTTGCCATTCATAGTGCACCGGGGCAACCTGAGGCCCTTAAGTTTCGCATTGCCTGCTATTTGCCGGACATGCAAGGCAGCAACAGTTCCCTCCCCCCACCCCGGGGGCGCAAACATGAAAAACGATTATCAAACAAATAAAAACACAGAAAGATGAGTACAGAGAACAAGCCCTATGTGATCGGCCTTGACCTGGGCGGCACAAATTCCGTATTCGGCATCGTGGATGCCAATGCCAACGTTGTGGCAGAAACTTCAGTAAAGACCCGCGGACATGGTCCCGTGGAGCAGTATGTAGCCGATTGCGTGGAGGCCCTGAACGTCATCATCGCACAGGTGGGCGGCATTGGGAAGATCAAGGCCATGGGTATCGGCGCGCCCAACGGCAACTACTATACTGGATGCATCGAGTTTGCTCCCAATCTGCCCTGGGGCACTGACGTGATTCCCCTGGCCAGGATGTTCAGCGAAGCCCTGGGCATTCCCGTGGCCATGACAAACGACGCCAACGCGGCGGCCATCGGCGAGATGACCTATGGCGCCGCCAAGGGGATGAAGAACTTCATCATGATCACCCTGGGAACGGGCGTAGGCAGCGGCATCGTGTGCGACGGCAAACTGGTGTACGGATCCGACGGCATGGCCGGCGAACTGGGTCACGTGGTGGTACAGCGCCCCAACGGTCGTGAGTGCGGCTGCGGCCGCAAGGGTTGCCTGGAGACCTACTGCAGCGCCACGGGTGTGGCACGCACTGCACGTGAGATCCTGAGCACGAGCGACGCTCCCACCCTGCTGCGTGAGATTCCCCTGGACCAGATCGAGAGCAAGGACGTGAGCATTGCTGCCGGAAAGGGCGACGAGGTGGCCAAGAGCATCATGGAGTTCACCGGCAGGCTGCTGGGTGAGGCTTGTGCCGACTTTGCCTGCTTCAACAGCCCCGAGGCCTTTATCTTCTTTGGCGGTCTGGCCAAGGCTGGCGACCTGATCATGGATCCCATCCGCAAGGGTTACGATGACAACATACTGAAGTGCTACAAGGGCAAGGCCAAGATGCTGGTTTCCAAGCTGGACGATGCCAAGGCTGCCGTCCTGGGTGCCAGTGCCCTGGGCTGGGAACTCTGAACGGTGAAGGGGTCTGTCCCATGCCCCAAGACCGGAACTTCACAAACCTCCTTACTCAACTTCGTAACAACTGGCGAAAGCTGAACCACCTTATAATATTATAGAATCATGAACACCAAAAAGATACAGCCGCTCCTGCTGGGACTCCTCTCATTCCCGCTGTGCTTCTCTTCCTGCATCGACAACGACTATGACCTGGAGGATGTTGACAAGACACTGGGCATCGAGACGGACCTGACCCTGCCTACGAGCAGCACGGGTGACGTCACCCTGAAGAGCATCATGGAACTGGAGGACGACGGTGTGGTACAGACCATCGACGGCGATTTCTACCTGGTGGAAGATGGCGTTGCCGACATAGAGGAACTGACCATCGACCCCATCAGCATACCCAGTCCCAAGGTCAGTTTCATTGAAACCTACGTAGACCTGAACCCCGCAACACAGGGGGTCAACGGCGTAAAGCGGAAAGCCGGCTCTCAGGAAGACGATGGGGTTTTCTGCTACACCATCCAGGACAAGGACAATGCCTACTATGAGGCCTCGGCCAGTTCGTCGGGCCACATTGCCGACGAGATTATCAGCATCGAGAATATCACCTTTGCCGGGGACAACAATGTTTCCCTGAAGATAAACGTCAATGTACCAGAAGGATACGAGCACATCAAGATCCTGCACTATGACGACTTCGTGCTGGAGGTGCCCAAAGGACTCAACGTCAGCAAGGCGGTCTATACCTGCATCACCGCCGCCGGCAAGACCACGGAAGTGCTTCCTGATGTGAACATCGACAACAAGGCCGGAACCGTGCGCGTCACCCCTGAGAAGGACGTGAAGGGCAACCTTGTCGGTCAGGATGCCATGGTGACCCTCACGATTGACAAGGCCCTGGTGGGACAGGACATCACCTTTGCCGACCACAAGGCAGAGCTGAAGGGACGCTTCACCCTGAACGGTGCCTTCCGCCTGGAGCGCAGCGAGATGGGTGAGATTCCCGTGGAGAAACTGCTGGAATATGAGCAGGGAAACAGGATGGCCATCACGCCCGACCACGTGACCATCAACGGCAGCGCCTGGTTTGAGAGGGAGGACATCACGGTGAAGACCTTCACAGGAACGGTGCAGAAGAAGGTGGAGGGCATCACTCCCATCCAGCTGAACGACCTGCCCAACTTCCTCAACGACGATGAGGTGGTGCTGGACCTGAAGAAGGTGGCTGCATTCCTGCGCATCAGCAACCCCTTCCCGCAGGATTTCACCACGGGCATAACCCTGAGGAGCTGCTATGACAACCAGGCCGACGTGGCACGCCACACCGGTCAGGTGGTCGTACCGGCCGGACAGGAAACCGTATTCTGCCTGTGCGACGACCGCAACGGCATCAAGTGGCCCGACCAGTACAACGGGCTGGCCCGGGAGATCATCATCGTGGATGACCTGAAAGCCCTGCTGAAGAGGATTCCAAGGGAGGTGAAGGTGGACGTTGACGACATCCGCATGGAATGCAAGGACATGAAGGCCGAGGGAACCTACAAGGTGGATGCGGACTACTGCATCTTCACACCCCTGGAATTCGGTGAGGAGTTCAAGCTGGTCTACAGTGACACGGAGGACGGTCTGGCCGTGGACATGGAAGACCTGGAGGATATCAACGTGGATGAGATCACGCTCTCGGCCGAGGCCGTGAGCACGCTTCCCCTGGACCTCAGCCTTGAGATTATCCCCCTGGACAAGGACAAGAACGTGATCAGGAACCTGCAGGTGACCCAGCTGGCAAGCATCAAGGCCAACGGCACCACGCCGGTGAAGTTCGGCATCAAGGCCACGGAGAACCATACCATCAACGAGTCGTTGAGCGGAAAGGATGCCAACGGCAGGAGCGTACCGCAGCTGGATGCCATCAGGTATCGTGCCGTGGCTGCCAGCAACGGCAGCAGCAACGGCATCCTGAACGAGAATGCCAGCCTCAGACTCGAGAAGATCAAGATCAGGGTTGCGGGCAAGTTCACCTATGATGCCAATGACGAC
Organism: Bacteroidaceae bacterium; assembly: GCA_045599425.1. Lineage (GTDB taxonomy): Bacteria > Bacteroidota > Bacteroidia > Bacteroidales > Bacteroidaceae > Physcousia. The sequence goes on from JAZRVZ010000171.1 coordinate 10,696, forward strand.
AACGAGTGATCCTGACAGATACCATCCCTTCATCACACACTGAAACATAATGATATGAAAAATATATTCAGACATGCGCTGGCCGTTGCAGCAATCGCAGCATGTAGCACGGCGAACGCCCAGAACCCCGCCAGTGCATACTTCATGGACGGATATGCCTACGGGCACCAGCTGAACCCCGCCAAGGACTATGACAGAGACTGCTACTTCTCCGTACCCTTGCTGCCTGGCAACGTCAACATGGCCATACGCGGCAACCTGGGGTTGAATGACATCTTCTTCAAGAATCCCGATCCCACGGGCAAGAGTCTGGTCACCTACCTCCACCCCAGCCTCTCCAGGGAGGAGGCGCTCAAGGGTTTCTCTGCCAACAACAAACTGCTGTCGGACTTCCGCTTTGACGTATTCAGCGCAGGCTTCCATTCCAAGCGTGCGTTCCAGACCCTGACCATCGGAATACGCGCCAACGTTGGAGTGAACGTGCCGGGCGAACTGTTTGAACTGACACGTGAACTGACGAACAGGGACTATAACTTCAGTAACTTCGGCGCCACGGCCCATGTGTGGGGCGAAGTGGGATGGGGATACAGTCGCAACCTGCTCAGGTTCATCCGCGTCGGCGGTAAGCTGAAGGTCCTCGTGGGTGGTGCCTATGGCCAGATCATGATGGACAAGCTGGCCCTGGACCTCTCGGCCGAGGACAAGTGGACCGTGACTGCCAATGCCACCGGCGAGATCGGCATGAAGGGATTCAGCTGGGGCGAGCTGGAGGAGAAGGAATACTCGGATTCCTACAAGAAGGACTATGCCATGAGGCATCCCGGAAAGCCTGTGCCTGATACCTACAAGACCATCAACATGGACAATGCGGATATCAAGAGTCCCGGCGTGGGAGGATTCGGCGTGGCCGTAGACCTCGGTGCGGAGCTGGACATGGACAAGCTGGGCATTGCCCCCGGCCTGAAGCTCAGTGCGGCCGTACTGGACCTCGGCTTCATCCACTACAGCAATGTGGCCGTGGTACGCAACAACGGTGTCCCCTTCGAGTTCGAGGGATTCAACGACATCAAGATCAAGGATGGCGACGGTACCGATATCAAGGACCAGGCAGATAACCTGGGCGACCGCCTGCAGGATCTCGTATGCCTCCAGCCCGGTGAGAACACCGGCAGGAACCAGGCACTGGGTGCAACCCTGAACCTGGGTGTGGAATACAGCCTTCCTTCGTACAGGCAGCTGGCATTCGGCCTGCTCAGCACCACGCGCATCCAGGGTGTCTACAGCTGGAACGAGGAGCGCCTCTCACTCAACTACCATCCGGCAAAGTGGCTGGAGTTTGGCGTAAACGCCGGCATCGGCACACTGGGTACGAGTTTCGGATGGATCCTCAACTTCCACCCAAGGATCTTCAACTTCTACGTTGCCAGCGACCACATGTTCGGAAAACTTTCCAGGCAGATGATTCCGCTGACCAGCAACGCCGACATTGCCCTCGGCATCAACTTCCCCCTTGGCAAGTCAAGGGTTTCCAGATAGCAGAAGGAACAATGATTGATAAACAGAAGGAACCGGTCTCTCCGGTTCCTTTTTTTTGCCCTGAAACCTGCCAAGGGCACCCTTTGTGCAAAAGACACTTGGCAAGATATGACTTTTTTCCTTTTTTTTTGCTATATTATTTTGTGCGTTAACATTTTTTTTCTATCTTTGCGATTATAAGACCATAAGAACACAAAATAACCCATACTGCAGCAACGCCTGACGCATCGTCGCAGACAGTCTGCAGACATGGAAGACACAAAACACATTGATAGAATTCAATCCAGGGAATAGCGATTCCCTCGGCAAAGACGAAAAACACACATCGTGTTGCGAAACACCACCCCCCTAACAGAATTACTGACCTTTTTCCTTAATTACATACCCGATATGAGAAGCATTACAAAGACCATATTAATACTATTGGCCCTCATTGGCTGTCAGCGTCTCCAGGCTCAGCAGCTGAGCGGAGCATACTTCATGCATGGCTATGCATGCGGCCACGAGCTGAATCCTGCCAAGGACTTCGACCGTGACGGCTACTTCAGCCTGCCCATCATACCCAGCAACGTCACCTTCTCCAAGCGTGGCAACATGGGTCTGAAGGACCTTTTCCGTGCCAACCCCGACGGAGAAGGCGGTATCATCACCTATCTCCACCCCAGCCTGTCCACAGAGGACGTACTCGGACGTTTCCACGAGAACAACAAGATCGTCAGCGACATCCGCTATGACCTGCTGACCTTCGGCTTCCGCAGCAAGCATGCCTACCAGAACTTCACCTTTGGCCTGCGCACCACGTTTGACATGGATATCCCCTACGAGTTCTTCGAGCTGACCAAGGACATCCAGAAGCGCGACTACAGCATTCGCGACTTCAACTTCAACACCAAGGCCTGGTTTGAGCTGGGCTGGGGCTACAGCCGCGAGATTGCCAACTGCGTACGCATCGGTGCCAAGGCCAAGCTGCTGCTGGGCTTGGGTTCAGTGAACATTGACCTCAACAGCATGGATCTTGACCTGAAGGACTCGCAGAACTGGAGCGTAAAGTCTGACGCAACCGTCGAGATGGGTGTCAGAGGCTTCACCTGGGGTGAGACCAACACCAAGAAATACAGCGAGTCCTACATGGCTGCACATCCTGATTCACCCACCGAGTATCAGGCCATCGACCTGGACAACTTTGACTTCGAGGGTCCCTGCTTCAACAATGTAGGCATCGGTGTGGACCTGGGCACGGAGGTCAATCTGGACAAGGCTGACATCGTACCCGGCCTGAAGTTCAGTGCCGCCGTCCTGGACCTCGGCTTCATCCGCTGGAGAGACATGGCCACAGCCAAGAACATGGGCAACGAATTTATCTTCAAGGGTTTCAAGGAGTATAAGAAGAACGATGACAACAGCATTGACTTCGAGGACTTGGGCGATGCCGTCTCCAACCTCTTCGCACTGCAGGATGCAGGTCATACCAGCAAGAACGTCAAGATCGGTGCCACGCTGAACCTCGGCGTGGAATACGCCCTCCCCTTCCATGACAAGAAGATCTCTCTCGGTTTCCTCAGCACCACCCGCTTCAAGGGTGTCTACAGCTGGAACAAGGAGCATGTCGCCCTGAACTACCGCCCCGCCAAGTGGCTGGAAATGGGTGTCAACATCGGCGTCGGCACGGAAGGCAGCAGCTTTGGCTGGATTGCCAACATACATCCCAACGGCTTCAACGTGTTTGTAGGTTGCGACCACCTCATCAGCAAGCATCACGCAGAAACGCTTCCCCTGAAGAACAACACCGACATTGCCGTCGGCATCAACTTCCCCATCGGAAAGTCCTGATGACAGCATAGCACATTACAAGATGAGGCTGTGTCAAAAGTCAAAATGGCAAAAATACTGCTGTCATTTTGATACTTGCCTCGAATAAAACAAGCCGTTTTAGAGCTTCAGACAAGGGATTTTACTCTGAATTCTGCTCTAAAACGGCTATTTTAATGTTTGT
>JAZRVZ010000172.1:0-5643 GCA_045599425.1 Bacteroidaceae bacterium
CATGGTCTTCCAGATACCTCAGTTCCACGGCATGTGTGGGGGTGATGCTGCATCCGGCACCGCTCCGGGCAGAGTCGGGTGCCACCACGTAGACCTCTCCGATCTGTGCCATGAGCCGGGCCAGGGTCTGGATGCCTTTGGCCTGGATTCCGTCGTCGTTGGTGATTAAAATCAGTTGGGACATGTTAATTCATGTTATATTTGCCAGGCAAAAGTAAGAAAAATCCGTGAAAGTGCCATCATTTAGGGGGTAAAATATTATCTTTGCCGTGTCTTATCTCGCACGCGCATGTCACGCTTGTGCAATAAAGTTATGAACAATAGTGGCGAGTTATGAACAAAAAGGGCATTCTTGGAGGTGCAAGGAGGGTGGAAGATGCAGATTTTGCCTATCTTTGCACCAGAAGTTTGTTGACGAACAGTAACGAAAAAGAAACGAATGGGTAAGATTATTGCTTTGGCAAACCAAAAGGGAGGTGTGGGCAAGACGACGACCTCCATGAATCTGGCTGCTTCGCTGGCCGCCCTGGAAAGGAGCGTACTGCTGGTGGATGCGGATCCGCAGGCCAATGCCTCCAGTGGCATGGGTGTGGACACAAGCAAGATTGACTGCTCCATCTACAACTGCATCGTGGGCGATGTGGATGTCAGGGAGGCAATCTATACAACCGAGATTGACGGGCTGGACATCATCCCCTCGCACATCGACCTGGTGGGTGCGGAGATAGAGATGCTGAACATGAAGGATCGCGAAAAGGTCCTGGAACGCATGTTCGAGCCCCTGAAGGCTGAGTATGACTATATCCTGATTGACTGTTCCCCCTCGCTGGGTCTGATCACGGTGAATGCCCTGTCGGCAGCCGACAGTGTGATCATCCCCGTCCAGTGTGAGTATTTTGCCCTGGAGGGAATCTCCAAGCTGCTGAATACCATTCGTATCATCAAGTCCAAGCTGAATCCGAAACTGGAGATCGAGGGCTTCCTGCTGACGATGTATGACAGTCGTCTGCGTCTGGCCAACCAGATCTACGACGAGGTGAAGCGCCATTTCCAGGAACTGGTGTTCAATACCGTGATCCAGCGTAACGTGAAGCTCAGCGAGGCCCCCAGTCATGGCCTGCCTGCCATCCTCTATGATGCAGATGCCACCGGCACGAAGAATCACCTGGCCCTGGCACAGGAAATCATTGACAGGGAGAGCAAGTAGGAGGCCCCCCGATTACTAATTCCTAATTGAATCCAAATGGCAGTACATAAGAAATTTCCGGCACTGGGTCGCGGAGTGGATGCAAAATCCCCGGCACTGGGTCGCGGACTGGATGCCCTGATGATCTCCACCGACGAGGTGAAGACGGAGGGCTCGTCCTCCATCAGCGAGGTGAACATAGATGCCATCAGGCCCAACCCTAGCCAGCCCCGTCGCGACTTTGACGAGGAGGCCATGCAGGAACTGGCGGACAGCATCCGTGAGATTGGCATCATCCAGCCCATCACCGTGCGTGACATGGCGGACGGAACCTATATCATCATTGCAGGCGAGCGTCGCTGGCGGGCTTCCCAGCTGGCGGGCAAGACCACCATCCCGGCCTACGTCCGTACCGTGGACGATGAGAACATGATGGAGATGGCCCTGGTGGAGAACATTCAGCGCGAAGACCTGAACTCGCTGGAGATAGCCCTGGCCTACCAGCATTTGATGGAGCAGTATGGCCTGACCCAGGAGAAACTGAGCGAGCGCGTGGGCAAGAACCGTGCAACGGTGACCAACTACCTGCGTCTGCTGAAGCTTCCCGCCACGATCCAGATGGCCCTGAAGAACCGTGAACTGGACATGGGTCATGCCCGTGCCATCCTGCCCCTGGAGGATCCCACCCTGCAGATCAAGGTGTTTGAGGAGATCCGCAAGGAGAACCTGAGCGTCCGCAAGGTCGAGGGTATGGTGAAGGAGCTGATGGAAGGCGGTACGGTCAGGACCAAGGACAAGGAACGGCTGAAGGTCAAGGGGGGCGAGAAGCTTCCCGAGGAGTATAACCTGCTGAAGGATTCCCTCTCGGCCTTCTTCAATACCAAGGTCCAGATGACCCGTACGGAGAAGGGCCGTGGCAAGATCAGCATCCCCTTCGCCAACGATGAGGATCTGATGCGTATCATGGAACTGCTTGACCAACTGAAGCATTGATGCGGAGGCGTATTGTATTTGTCTGTCTGTCTTGGCTGTGCTGTATGTCGGCATGGAGCAGGCAGGTGCTGGTGGCAGATAGCCTGACGGTTGCCGAGGAGCAGACCGACTCCCTGATCTCGATGGATGAATCATTGGAGGAATGGGCCGGGAACCTGGTATCCGAGGCTCTGGATGACGTGGAGGTCACGGGGAAGGTGGACTCCCTGCTGAAGGTTACCGTTCCCAAGGTGGAGCTTTCTGCTCCGGATCCCTTGCGTTCCTTCTGGCTCTCGCTCATCATCCCCGGTGCCGGACAGATCTATAACCACAAGTACTGGAAGCTCCCCATCGTCTATGGCGGGTTCCTGGGATGTGTGTATGCCTTGTCATGGAACGGTCAGATGCTCAGGGACTATACCCAGGCCTATCTGGACATCATGGACGATGACCCGAATACGAAGAGCTACGAGAAGATGCTGCCGCTGGGATATAACATCTCCGACAAGGTGGAGCGCTTCAAGGAGGTCTTCAAGCGCAAGAAGAACTTCTATCGCAAGTACAGGGATATGAGTCTGTTTGCTTTTGCAGGCGTGTATCTGATCTCGGTCGTTGATGCCTATGTTGATGCCGAGCTGTCCTGCTTTGACATTGACAGGGATCTTTCCCTGAAGTGGGAGCCCACAAGGATGAACGATGACAACAGGCTGACCCGGCGCTTCGGCATACAGACGTACGGTGTTCAGTGCAGCCTCAGTTTCTGAGGATCCTGCAGAAGTCCAGGGGTACGGGGGGAATGGAGGAATGAAAATATGGATAACAAAGACTAAAAGACGATAATGAAACACACATGGAAAATAGCGTTGCTGAGCCTTTCAGCATGGTGCTGCACAACAGGCATGCGGGCGCAGGTTGCAGTTGACGACGAGGAAGATGATGATGAGGTAGAGGTGACTGCGGATAGCAATGAGGAAATCGTGCTGCCGGAGGGTATGACGGACAGCGTGACGGACAGTCTGCTGACCGAGTGGGCCTCACGCAACTACCTTACCTTTGATGAGTCCTGCGATCCCAGCACGGAGAATCCCGTGTATGAGCGTGAGGTGTATGTGACCCGCCTTTCCCACTTGCCGAATGTGGTGGAGATGCCCTATAACGACATCGTGCGCAGGTACATTGACCAGTATTCAGGACGCATGCGTCGCACGGTTTCCCTGATGCTGGGTGCCAGTAATTTCTACAATCCCATCTTCGAGGAGGCCCTGGAAAGCTATCAGGTTCCACTGGAGTTGAAGTACCTGCCCATCATCGAGAGCGCCCTGAATCCCAGCGCCACCTCACGCGTAGGTGCCGCCGGACTGTGGCAGTTCATGATTGCCACGGGCAAGCAGTATGGGTTGGAGGTGACCAGTCTGATTGACGAGCGCCGTGACCCCATCAAGGCCAGTTTTGCGGCCGCGCACTATCTGAAGGATCTGTATGACATCTTCGGGGACTGGACGCTTGTGATTGCCAGTTACAACTGTGGTCCGGGCAATGTGAACAAGGCCATCAAGCGTGCCGGGGGTGAGAAGGACTACTGGGCTATCAGCAAGTATCTGCCCAAGGAGACGCAGGGCTATGTGCCTGCCTTCATCGCTGCCAACTACATCATGAACTATTACTGCGACCACAATATCTGTCCGGTGAATACCCGTCTGCCTCTGGCAACCGACACGATCATGCTGGATCGCGACCTGCATTTTGACCAGCTGGTAGACATCTGCCATATTGAGAAGGAGGAATTGAAGGCCCTGAATCCCCAGTATCGTACGGACCTGATTCCGGGTGCCTCGCATCCCTGTACGCTGAAGTTGCCCACGACAGCGATCAACGCATTCCTGGAGGCTGGCGAGAAGGTCTATGCGTACAAGGCTGATGAACTCTTCCGTAACAGGAAGGAGGTGGCCGTCGCAACGGATACGGCCGCGCCCGACGCAAGCAGCAAGGGCAGCAAGAGCAGCAAGAAGGACAAAAAGAGCAAGAATAGTGGATCCGGTAAGAGTATAACGGTGAAGAGTGGTGACAACCTGGGAGCTATTGCACGCCGGAATGGCACCACCGTATCCAAGCTCCAGAAGTTGAATGGCCTTCGCGGCACCAACATCCGTGCCGGCCAGAAGCTTCGTGTGAAGTAAATCCAGTTGCACGGTTGAGTGTGCAACCGCAATGCCGTAAAGTGGGAAAACCACAAATCCTGGCAACCACAAAACCGTTTAATCCTTATTATATATAAGGTATGGAGAAGACAGAGCAGCAGATCAGGGAAGAAGCGGACGAGCGCATGGTGGATGAGGCCTATCAGCACCTCATTGACTGTTACCTGAGTTCGCATCACCGCAAGCATGTTGACATCATCAACAAGGCTTTCCATTTCGCGCGTCAGGCCCACAAGGGCGTGCGTCGGCTGAGTGGCGAACCCTATATCATGCATCCCATTGCCGTGGCCCAGATTGCCTGTACGGAGATTGGCCTGGGAAGTACGAGTATCTGCTCGGCCCTGCTGCACGATGTGGTGGAGGATACAGAGTACACGGTGGAGGATATCCGGAATATCTTCGGGCCAAAGATTGCACAGATTGTGGACGGCCTGACGAAGATCTCCGGTGGAATCTTCGGTGACAAGGCCTCTGTCCAGGCGGAGTCGTTCAAGAAACTGCTGTTGACGATGAGTGAGGATATCCGTGTGATTCTCATCAAGATAAGCGACCGCCTCCATAATATGCGCACTTTGGGCAGCCAGTTGCCCAACAAGCAGTATAAGATTGCGGGTGAGACCCTGTATATCTATGCGCCCCTTGCCCATCGCCTGGGCCTGAACAGGATCAAGGAGGAACTGGAGGACCTGAGTTTCCGCTACGAGCATCCGGAGGAGTATCAGTCCATCAAGAACCGTCTGCTCTCTGTGGATACGCACCTGCACTCCATCTTTGACGAGTTTACGGCTCCCATCCGTGAGAAGCTGGACAGCCTCGGCATCAGCTACGAGGTGAAGGCACGTATCAAGTCCCCCTATTCCATCTGGAACAAGATGCAGAACAAGGGCGTGACGTTCGAGGAGATCTATGACATCCTGGCCGTCCGGATCATCTATGAGCCTGATGATGTCAGTCAGGAGGTGGCTGAGTGTTTCCAGATCTATGCCACGGTCAGCAGTATCTATAAGCCTCACCCCGAACGCTTCCGTGACTGGATCAGCCACCCCAAAGCCAATGGCTATCAGGCCCTTCAGACTACCCTGATGGGCAAGAGTGGCCAGTGGGTGGAGGTGCAGATCCGCAGCCGTCGCATGGATGAGATGGCCGAGCATGGATTTGCGGCACACTGGAAATACAAGGAGGGAGACAAGACCAGCGAGGCCAGTGAGAATGAGTTGGACAAGTGGCTGGGTACCATCAAGGAAATTCTGGACGATCCTCAGCCCAATGCCATCGACTTCCTGGATG
>JAZRVZ010000173.1:0-4019 GCA_045599425.1 Bacteroidaceae bacterium
GACTATCCCGTGCGTGCCGTGCGCAAGAAAAACAAGTTTTACCTGAGCATCGTCCCCACACCGCCACTAAAGATCGTTGGTGAGGTACAGGACGGTTTCCTGAAGCGTCCCGTATTTGACGTGAAGGTGTCGCTGAACAGGGCTGACAGCACTGTGATCCTTGACTCCCTGCGTATGATCAACGCATGGGATGGCAACAAGGTGGTGTTCAGCATGTACAGTGCCGAAATCAACGCGCAGGACAAGGAATATCTCGTCCATGCCGAGGCCCCAGGCTATGCTGACGTATGGAGGAAGGTCTCGGTACACGACCAGGAAGACGGGAAGATAGACGTACCGACGATAGACATGCGCAGGGTACACGAGCTGAAACAGTTGGACGTGGTGGCTACGCGCATCAAGATGTGCTGGAAGGGTGACACCATTGTCTATGATGCCACCGCTTTTCAGTTGCCAGACGGCTCCATGCTCGATGACCTCATCCGTCAGTTGGAGGGCGTGACGATGAACGAGAAGGGTGAGATATTCGTCAATGGTCGCAAGGTGGACGAACTGCTGTTGGGGTCACGCTCGTTCATGGGTGGCAACAAGAAGGTATTGCTGGAGAACCTACCCTATTATACAGTAAAACATGTGAAGGTCTATGAAAAGCAGTCAGAACGCAGCAAGGCTGCTGGCTTCGACATTGATCCGCGCCAGTATGTGATGGACGTGATTCTGAAGGATGAGTACAGAAATGGGTATATAGGGAATGTGGAGGCAGCCGGTGGAACTGGCGAGCGCTATTTGGCCCGTGCCTTCCTGTTGGGATTCACGGACAGGACGCGGTTTACGTTGATGGGCAACATCAACAACGTGAACGAGACTATGCCCTTGGGACAGGATGGGCACTGGACTCCGGAACAGATGCCGGCCGCACGGACCACCACACGCTATGCTGCCATGGATATAGACTATGCCGGTGAAAAGTTTGACAACCAACTATGGACGGGCTTCACGTCAAGCACCACCAATCAGGAGATGCGCCAGGACCGCGAACAGTTCCTGCAAGGCAGCACGCCACGTTCACTTACCCATTCGTTCTCACACAATGGTACACGCAACTGGCGCGTGAGCAATTACTTCAACCTGAAGAAACCCTCGATAAACATTCACGTTCGCTTCGACCACTCAACGCGCAACGGCTCGTTCAATTCTTCCTTCGACCAGTGGGAGGACAGCCTGGTTGCCTCAATGCGCAGCGTGGGTATGAGTGAGGGCAAGGCATGGAGCGTTAATGCAGAAGCCAACGGTTTGGCGATTGCCCGCAAGAAGCATGGCATCAGCCTCGACTACAACGTGAAATGGCAACTCAGCAACGACGAAAGCCAGCATGCAAACCGATACCGGACGGAACAGTTTGTCGCCAGCGCCAGCCAGTCCCTCCGGCACAATGCCAACGACCTGCTCAACCGTAACGGCCAATTCGCTGCACAGTTGAAGTATCAGATGTCCCTGGGCAAGGGATGGGAGAGCAGTATCAAGGATCGCTTTGAACACCATACCCAGCACAGTCGGGACAACCTCTTTCACCCCGACACGCTGCTCATGCCCTCGCAGATCGATGCCCTGACAGCTCTGACAGATGCACATAATTCGTATGACAGCCGCCGTACGTACAACAGTAATGATATCGTGCTCTCCCTGGAGAAACGGGTGCGGGAGGAGATATTCACCAACGTCTATGTCAGTCGTCCTGTCTGGACTTTTCAGATAGGTCTGCCCTATGTGCAGGATGAACTCACCTACCAACGTGGCGTACTGGACACCCTGGTGCATCGCAACAGGATGGAATCATGGGCGGAAGCCAGCTACAGGGCGGCTTGGAAGGAGAGAAAGCAGGATCTGACGGTGACGCTGCATCATGACAGGAATGACTCACACGACCTGATTCACAGCCTGGTTAACTATCATGATGACAGTCAGCCACTGGTGGTGAGACTGGGCAATCCTGACCTGCACGGCAACAGCAGGACACACATGTCAGTAGGGTTCTCGGACAGGACGGGCAGTCGCAATCGGCTGTACAGCATGTCGGTCCAGGCTACCTACCATCACCGTTCCGTGGCAGAATCGGTTATCTTCAATCGGCAGACGGGTGTCTATATCTACCAACCCGTGAACGTGAGTGGCAACTACGAGACGAACGGTCAGTTCAACTATACCCGCAACATCGACGAGAAGGGTCGTTGGCTCTGGTCCACTATAGCCTTGGCCGGATATCATCACCTGCTCGATCACTCTATGATGGAGGGCGAGACGGAGAGTCACTTAGGGGCGGTGAACGCCTTCAACATACATGACATGACCTACATCATGTACGATTACAACCAACTCAACGTCCGAGCCACAGGCGACATAGAGTGGCATCGCAGCCACGGACGTCTCTACGACTTTGCCTCGCTCAGTGCCATAGACTTTCACTATGGTCTTAATGCCCGCTACACCCTGCCAAAACTGAAAACCACCCTCTCCCTGGATGCCACCATGTTCAGCCGCCGTGGCTATGGCTCTTCCGACCTCAACACCGACGACTTTGTACTCAACGCCTCCCTTTCACAGTCGCTCCTGAAAGGCAAGCTCATAGCCCGTATCGAGGCATTCGATCTCCTGCACCAGCTCTCCAACACCCAGTATGCCGTCAATGCTCAGGGCCGCACCATCACCTGGTACCGTTCGCTGCCCCACTACGCCATGCTGCACCTGGTGTATCACTGGAACAAGAACCCGAAGAAGAAATAAAAGAAGTTAGTAATTAGTTAATATAAAGTGACGTTGCAACACCCCGTCCGCCGTCCGAGAGGATAGCGGGCGGTTTACCAAAGAAAAACAAACATTCATACACATACTTTTGTAAACGTGCAAACGTAAACCACAAATCTGAGCGACATTATGAAGAATTCCGTGATTATGTTTTGACAGTTCAGGGAATAGTCTTATCTTTGCCGAGGAAATACTTGTATAGTAGCACATAAAAGACAGATATTATGAGTACAGCACAGATTGAAGGACTTTGGCAATACATTCAGACCCTGTCCCTGAGCAAAAGAAACAAAAAATGGTTGGCTGAACGTTTGCTGGAAAATGAAAACTCACAAAATCAGGCAAGTACCACCACAATGAAGGCCATTAAGGAGGCAGAGGAAGGCAAAGTAACTTCTTTTGCCACAATTGATGATTTCAAGAAACACATGTATGAACTATAATATCCAAGCCACACACCAATATGACAAGGATGTCAAATTGGCAAAGAAGCGTGGGCTTGATATAGATAAGCTAATCGAAGTTGTGTGCAAACTGGCCAGTGGAGAAATCCTTCCGCCCAAGAACCGGGATCATGCCCTTACTGGCAATTATGCTGGACATAGAGAATGTCACATTTCTCCCGACTGGCTTCTGATTTACAAAAAAGATGAAGAGATCAAGCTTATTTCCCTGATTTGAACCGGCTCCCATTCCGACCTGTTTTAACTCCCCACACAGCATCCCCCGGGGATGCTTTTTTGTGTCTACTGGCACAGGCCATTCACCAGTTCGTCCAGGTCTGTGCCGCTGCCATCCTTGCCGGTGATACGCTTGTAGAGGCGGCGACGGAGGTTGCTGACATTGCTCTTGGTGCAGACCAGCAGGACGGACATCTGCAGGGGCGTACACTTGATGATGATGAGCGAGAGAATGCGCACCTCCTGCTCGCTGAGGGTGTGGCTGCCTGACAGGCGATCGAAGATGTCCGGATATGACTGATTGATTGCCTCTTGCACCTGCAGCCACTCCTCCTCGGTGGGATGCTTGTCCTCCGAGGAGAGCTGGTGGAGGTGCTGCACGATGGGGTGGTCGAGCAGGGTGTTGCCATCCTTCTTTTCTCGCAACGTCCGTAGCAGTTCTGCATATTCCTGGTTGCGCAGCAGCGATTCCCGATGCTCGCGAATGAGCTGGCGGTGGCGGAAAATGGCAAAGAAGATTACGCCCAGGCCCACCAG
>JAZRVZ010000174.1:0-2179 GCA_045599425.1 Bacteroidaceae bacterium
GCCAACATGATGTCGGCACAAGTGCTGACCCGCCGCAATGAAATACTGGACACGTTGTGCCAGTCAAAGTTGACAGCCGTCTATCTGTACACCATCCAAACATCGGACGCTGACGGAAAGCAGGTAACCGACTCCCTTCAACTTGCGCTGCAGGTGGGCGAGAAGGTTTGGAAGACATGGGCCTGCGAACGCTACGAGTATGAGAAGAACGGTAAGGACGATCCTACCTATCTGCCCTTTATGCGCAACGAGATATTGATGCACGTCGCTACCACCACGGTGGGCTATCCCGAAGGCAAAATCACCAGCATCGAATCGATTTCGCCACATCAGTACGAGGTGACGGAGGACATAGAAAAACCTGTATGGAAGAAGGCGAAGGGGAAGAATACGGTATGTGGCTATCAGTGCCGGAAAGCCACCAGCGAGTTCCGTGGCATGAAGTGGAATGTAAGCTATGCAGCGGATATCCCTACCACCGCTGGCCCCTGGAAACTGCATGGCTTGCCGGGCCTGATAACATACGCTACGGACGAGAAAGGCATCCATACCTTCCAGCTCATCAGTGTCAACGAGGAGGCCGTTCCCATCACGCGTTCGTCAGGTTATCCTTTTCATAATTTTGTATTGGACTGGAGTACAAGGACAGCAAACCATACCATTGAGGGAGAATTAGTTATGGATACCAAACCCTACAAGAATGCCACAAGAGAAAAATGCCTGGGCATGAAGAATAAGTTGTTTGGAGACAGCAGATACCTTGCAGACCCAGAGTTCCTGAATGAGTGGACGAATCAAGACTACTATGAATCGGATCAATTTGTTTCTAAGAAAGACAATGGTGAGACATACATCCTCAGAGGTGGATTATACATTCCGGATAAGGGCCATCAATACCAGCCGTTGGAACTGGAGTAGAAGTCCTTACTCTTCGTGAAAACTGTGTTTTCAGGGCAATTGAAAACAAAATGAAAACCACTTTATACCCAGGCATTGAAGAGAAACTGGTAATTTTGCAACGAAAATCATTCGACATGTAATGAAAGCCATATAAAGAAATTTACGAATAAATTCACGGCTAATTCACGGTCATTCAACGTTAAAACAAAGAATAGATGCCTGCGGCGCAACGAAAATTTATCGTAAATTACCCGCAAATTTTATCGTAAATTTCTGTTTGTACAACTTGAAATCATTTAATCATTTCTAATAATGAAACGCAACCTCCTCCTTATCTTATTCATGACAATGGCAAGCGTCGCCCTGGCTCAGGTCAAGGTGACGGGACGTGTGACCAACCTGCAGAATCATCCTGTGAGCGATGTGATCGTCAAGTGCCTCAGTGGCAGCAAGACACTGGCCTTTACCACCTCCAATGCCCAAGGCATCTATACCCTCGAACTGAAGGAGATGCCAAAGACGGAGGTCGTTTTGCTCTACAGTCATATCAGTTACGAGAAGGAAGAGGTGAAGACTGAGCTGAAGTCGAAAATCAAGAAGCAGGACATGATGCTGACAGACAAGGCCATAGCCCTCAAGGAGGTGAAGGTCAAGGCCAATCCCGTCACGATGCAGGGCGACACACTGTCCTACAACCTTGCCTCGTTCCTGAAGAAAGGTGACGTGACACTGGAGGACGGACTGAGGAACCTGCCGGGTGTCACGATCAGCGACGACGGAGCCATCAGCTACATGGGTCGGGGCATCTCGAACTTCTACATCGGTGGCCTCGACATGCTGGGCGGTCGCTACAACCTGGCCACGAAGAACATCCCTGCCGAGTATGCCACACAGGTGGAGATCATGAAGCACCACCGCCATCGCAAGATAGATGCCGACGAGGAGAGCAACGACGTGGCCATCAACGTGAAACTGAGCAACAAGGCGAAGTTCAAGCCCTTCGGTCAACCGGAGCTTGGTGTGGGATGGCGGGAAGATGAACCGCTCTATGCCGCAGGTGCCACCGAGATGATGTTCACCGACAATTTCCAGTTGCTGGCTTCGGCCAAATATAGCAACAGCGGCAGCTTCGGCCTGTACGACATGGTCAATCATTACGGTGGTGACAACTTCGGTTCGCTGGCCACCGACAAGCTCCCGGCATGGGGACAGGAATATGCAGGTGGCGTGGGCGAATCTGTCTATCGCAGAAACGGTTACGGTAGCATCAATGCCATAC
>JAZRVZ010000175.1:0-5745 GCA_045599425.1 Bacteroidaceae bacterium
TACCGAGAACACAGTGGGTCTGTATCTGAAGAACATCGAGAACAGCACCATCCAGTGGGAAACCACAACCAAGTACAACGTGGCCCTGGAGGGAAGTTTCCTTAAGAACCGCCTGCATGCCGGCCTGGATCTCTTCTGGCACAAGACGGACAACCTGCTGACCGTCAAGGATCTGAACTACATCTCGGGCATGAAGCAGTACTGGACCAACGAAGGCGCCATGCGCAACAGCGGATTTGAGTTCAGCGCCAATGCAGCCCTGGTGAACACCAAGGACTGGAAATGGGAGGTTGGAGCCAGCCTGGGTCACTACAACAACAAAATCACCGAGCTGCCCAGCCAGAACACCATGGAGTTCAAGACCTACGACCTGGCCTCAGACACCTACAAGACCACCAGTACCCTCAACGGATATACCAGCAGCATCTACGGCCAAAGCAACGTATTGACTGCCGTGGGCTATGCCGCTGGCAGCTTCTTCGGATGGCAGACCAACGGCATCTTCAAGGATGCTGCAGCAGCCGCCGATGCCACTTCGACCAACATAACCCTGCTTGATGCCAACGGCAACGTGGTCTACAGCAATGATGGTCACCTGGCATACCCCACCGGACTGGCAGATCCCAGCCAGAAGTTCCGCAACTTCCAGGCTGGTGACGTCCGCTTCATCGACCAGAACGGCGACGGTGTCATCGACGACAACGACAAGGTTGTCATCGGCAATCCCAACCCCGACATCTATGGTAATCTCTACACCAACCTGACCTGGAAGAACCTGCGCCTGGATGCCATCTTCAAGTACTCACTGGGCAACGACGTCTACAACTACCAGCGCAGCATCCTTGAGGGCGGCAATACCACCTACAACCAGACCGCAGCCATGCAGAACCGCTGGACCTACGAGGGTCAGGAGACCTATCTGCCCAAAGCCTGCTACATGGACAGCAAGGACTGGCGCAACAACGAGCGCATGAGCGACCGCTGGATCGAGGACGGCAGCTTCCTGAAGCTGAAGACCCTGCGTGTGACCTACAACCTCCCCTACAACAGCGAGTGGCTGCAGGGACTCAAGGTATGGGCTGAGGGTAACAATCTCTTCACCATCACCAAGTATCTGGGTACAGACCCCGAGATGTCCTGCCGCAACAGTTCCCTCTATCAGGGCATTGACAACGGCCTCGTTCCCTCGGGCCGCAGCTTCAACGTCGGTGTAAGCATTAACCTCTAATCAAAAACTATCTCTCTGGAATATCTGGATAAACCAGAAATGCCATAAGTACTGGAAATGCCAGAGAATTCAGAACAGAACAAATAAACTCAAAAGAACATGAAAAGACAATCCATAATTGCCCTTATCATCGGATGTCTCGGACTGGGAGCCCTAACTACCTCTTGTGAGGACATGCTCTCACCTGACAGCGAACGCCACTCCTACACCGTGGCACAGGATACCTTGTATTCCTATTGGGGCATCCTCCGTTCCCTGCAGAACGTAGGCGAGCGCTATGTCGTGCTGGGCGAGTGCCGTGGCGACCTGGTCTCAGGCACCACCTACCTCAGCGACAGCATCAGCACCATCCTCAACTTTGACATGGAGCACGCTACCGACGGAAGCTGCCGCTACCTGCAGGCCAGCGACTACTACCATGTCGTGAACAGTTGTAATGCCTACCTGGCCAAGTGCGACACCCTGCGCCAGACCGGTACCCTGAAGCCCTACATGATGAAGGAATATGCCCAGGTTACCGCCATCCGTGCCTGGGTATACCTGCAGCTCATCCAGGTTTATGGCGAGGTGCCCTTCTACACGGCTCCCCTCCTGACCACCGATGACATCAACAACTTCATGTCATCCAGCCATCCCAAGGCCAATGCCGACAACCTGGCAGACCTGCTCGCTCCCCAGCTGGAGCAGATGTACACCATCGAGCAGGAATATGGTTTCCCCCAGTATGACGAATACGGCAAGCCCAACCTCGTCTGTCACAGCCAGAAGTGCATGATTCCCGTCAGTCTGATCCTCGGCGACCTCTACCTCACCAAGGGTGACAAGCAGAGCTGCGAGAAGGCTGCCCAGTGGTACTACAACTACATCTCCCCCAAAAACAACCAGAATGCCGGCGGTCCGCTGCCCCGTGGCTACTACAGCTATGGCTACAAGGGTGAGGGTATGGACAAGGCCGAGTACAGGCACGAGGGTACCCCCTGGACTGAGAAGGGAGCCTGGAACAAGAACAACGAGGCCATCACGGCCATCCCTTCCAGCACCAACAAGCTCTGGGGTACCGTACAGCGCGGTGTGAACGAACTCTTCGGTTTTGCCAGTGAGATTCGTGTAAGCAATGGCGAGAGCGACACCATCACCTACACCGGTGTGAGCCTCACTCCCCAGTACGACGTGAAGCAACTGCGCGCCAGCGAGGGCTACTTCGCCCAGTGCAAGTCTGTTCCCTTCGAGTACTACATTGCTGCCAACGAGGCAGCAGTTCAGGGTTCCGACAATACCCTGGAAGTGGACACCATCGTTGGCGACGCCCGCCGTGCATGGGTTCAGGAATACAACCAGAACTACGGCAACGGAATCTCCAACAAGGAGTACTTCGTGACCAAGCAGAACCCTGGTGGTGCATTCACGACCGTCTATCCCATGATCTACCGCAAGTCCATGGTATGGCTGCGCTACGCCGAGGCTCTCAACCGCGCCGGTTATCCCGGCTATGCCTTCGCCATCCTGAAGAACGGCCTCTGCAACAACGACACATGGCTGCCTGAAGCTGACACTCACTATGGCATCAAGGACACCCTTTACACTGAGGTATCCGTCGAGATGACCCTGGCTGATGCCAGCACCCGCATCGACACCCTAAGGTTTGAGCCCGCCCTGCCCCATCTGGCCGACGTATTGGCCGAGGTCACCGCCCATGTGGAGGAGGTAAGCCAGACTGACGAAGTCACCGCCAGCACCTGCAACGCACCCAGGTATGAGGTCGGCTCATACTTCAACTTCCCCGATCCCGACCGCACGAACAACATCGTCTGCGACTACATCAGTCGTCAGGAACGGCTGAATAGCGTGGGTGTGGACTTCCTGAACTTCAAGACCAACAGCATGTATTCCACAAGCTCATCCTCACAGGTCATGTACCGCATCTCCAACACTTCCCGCAACGTCAGCTGGATCTCCTACAGCGCTCCCACGTCAGGCACTTACATCACCACCGGTATCCACTACCATGGAGCAGGTATGCTGAAGTTCGACGAGAAGCGCAGCGTCTTCAACTATGTGGACAAGATCATCAGCATCGCCAGGAACAACTATGGCATCACACTGACCAAGGATGACATCTACGACGAGGCTAACCTCAACATCGTACAGGACTGCGTGGAGGATATGATCCTGGACGAGGAAGCCATGGAGCTCGCCTTCGAGGGTACCCGTTTCTTTGACCTCATGCGCGTAGCCCATCGCCGTGGTGACGCCAGCTACCTGGCCGAGCGCGTATCCAAGCGTAACGGTGAAAAGGACGGAACACTTTACGGCAAGTTGCTCAGTACTGCAAACTGGTACTTCCCCCTGCCTGTTAAGTAATAAGCCTTAAAAGAAGGAATTAAGAAGTGATAAAAGCGGACGAGTGACCCACTCGCCCGCTTTTTATTGCCCAAAAGGCAAATGAACATACATTTTGCTTGCAAATATGAAGTGCTTTGGCTAACTTTGCAGAACTAACTGTATTAATTTGAAAACCATGAAAAAGGACATACTTCACACACTGGTTCTCGCAGCCCTTTCGACTACGTCCCTGGCCATCCAGGCACAGAACCCCATCATCAGTACATTCTTCACTCCCGACCCCGCACCCTATGTCCATGGTGACAAGGTCTACCTCTTTGTGGATCACGATGAGGAGAATGCAAAGAACTTTCACATGAAGGACTGGCTGCTCTTCTCATCAGAGGACATGGTCAACTGGACCTACCTGGGCACCCCAGTCACTACCGAAACCTTCGCATGGGCGCAGCACGGCAACAAAGCCTGGGCTGCACAGGCGGTGGAGCGCAATGGCAAGTGGTACTGGTATGTCTGCTGCAACAAGGCCGATGGTGGCGATGCCCTTGCCGTAGCTGTGGCCGACAAGCCGGAAGGTCCATATAAGGATGCCATCGGCGGCCCCCTTGCCACCGGGTTCGGTTTCATCGACCCCACCATCTTCATTGACGATGACGGAACCCCCTACCTCTTCTGGGGTAACAAGGGCTTCTGGTACGGTGAGCTCAATCCCGACATGATCAGCTTCAAGAACGGCTACAAGGAGGTTCCCGGATACACCGACCCCAAGAGCTTCGGCGAGTTACAGTCAAAGATGGACTGGAGCATCGGAAAGAACCGTATGATGACCCAGTATGAGGAGGGTCCCTGGGTGACGAAGCGAAACGGCACGTACTATGTCGTCTATCCCGCTGGCGGTGTGCCCGAGTACATGGCCTACTCCACCGCTCCCACCATCAACGGCCCCTGGACTTTCCGCGGTCGGATCATGGACGAGGCACCCAACAGCTTCACCATCCATGGCGGCAACATTACCTTCAAGGGTCAGGACTACATGTTCTATCACAACGGCCTCCTGCCCGGTGGTGGTGGTTTCGACCGTTCAACCGCCATCGAGGAGTTCAAGTTCAACGACGACGGTTCCATTCCTTTCATTCCCTTTACCAAGGAGGGCGTACGTCCACGCGGCACCATCAACCCCTTCAAGCGTGTAGAGGCAGAGACCATGTCGCAGAGCCAGGGCGTGAAGCTCGACCACATGGCTGGCACCGAGCACTATGTCACTGAGGTTCACCATGGCGACTGGATCCGCGTTCGCGAGGTGGACTTCAAGAAGGGAGCCAAGCAACTCACTGCCGCCATCCAGAACTACAAGTTCTCTGGCATTATCGACATCTGCCTTGACAACCTGGACACACCCCCTGTTGCCAGCCTCACCTTCTCCGGCAGCGACAAGCTCCAGCAGACCGTGAAACTCGACAAGAAGGTGGTCAAGGGTAAGCACGACGTCTATTTCCGCTTCCTGGCCAAGACAGCAGACTTACGTGAGAACCTCTTCGACTTTGACTGGTGGCAGGCCAAGTAAATCCCCCCCCTGATACCCGTCCAGTGAAAAAATGAGCATCGATTCCTCGAATAATTGAACAATCGAATCCCCGAATAATCAAAAAATCTCACAATATGAAAAAGACCGCATTAACCCTGCTCCTGGCCGCCGCCGCACTGACCGGCCATGCCCAGGACAAACTTTACGCTGACGAGTTTCCTCTCGGCGACGTGCAGTTGCTCGACGGTGTCCTCAAGCACGCCGCCGACCTCAATGCCCATCACCTTCTCCGCTATGACGTAGACCGTCTGCTGGCTCCCATCCGCAAGGAGGCCGGTCTGAAGGAGATTGCACCCTACTTCCCTAACTGGGCCGGACTGGACGGTCACGTCGGTGGCCACTACCTCAGCGCCCTGGCCTTCTATGCCGCCCAGGGCAACAAGGAGTGCGAGCGACTCATGCTCTACATGATCGCCGAACTCAAGAAGTGCGCCGAGGCCAGTGCCCAGAACTACCCCGAGTGGGGCAAAGGCTACATCGGCGGCGTACCCAACAGGAACAAGGTATGGCCCGAGTACAAGCAGGGCAACTTCCGCACCTACAACGGCATGTGGGTACCTTTCTATAATATCCACAAACTCCACGCAGGCCT
>JAZRVZ010000176.1:0-2809 GCA_045599425.1 Bacteroidaceae bacterium
AAACTCCATGTTCTTCGGATCACATGCCGGGGCAGAGCGTGGAGCGATTTTCTATTCACTCTCATGCTCATGCAGGCTTAATGGCATTAATTTCTTCGAATACATAGCGGATGTACTGAACAGGTTTGCTTCATTGCCGCCCAATACTCCAATCGAACGTTACAGGAATCTGCTACCTGACAAATGGAAGGAAAGTCGCTAGGAACAATATCGTAGCGACTTACTTTTTACAAGCAATGCGTCATCGCGGAGACGCTTACCGTTATTTTGCTTCTCTCTGGCATCCTTTGCAGCTCATTTCACTCACATAGGGCCCACTATGCTCATTCAATGTGCTACAAATGCTGACACAAAGATAATACAAAATCACATCCATGGTCTAATGAACTATTTGGGTTCAAAGGCCAACATACGTGTGATATCGTCTTTATTCTCCCATACGTCATGTTCATGACGAAACAGTCAAAAACGATCAAAGACGATCAAATGCAGTCGCAAACAGACACAAACGGTCAGCGGGCCTTTGTCATGTTGTAACTTTGCAATGAGATTCACGGATAACTGCCGGCTTGGCGCTGATGTGTCATTCTGCCGGGCAGGACGATGAATGAAAACACACATAATGAAGTATATGAAAGCGAATATCCTACCAGCTTCACGAAGCCCTTGACAACCCTTCACCTGGAGGCAGGGAAAAGGTTGTCCGCCGTTACGGAAACCGTTTCCGCTATGGCGGAAAGCCAGGATCCTGCGGTCAACCCTTCACCAGACCCTTCACCAACTCTTCATCAACCCTTCACCAAACCTTTCACCATAGCAACTGGAATAACCAATCTTTATCAACAACTTTAATTTTTCTAATACATTATGAACGAAGACATGACATTGAAAGAACTGATTGAGATGCTGCAGGAGTATCTCAGCCAGAACTACGAGTTCCGCAAGAACGTGTTGTCCAACAAGTTTGAGGTGCGCAGCCTGGATGGCGACACCCCCTTCATTCCCATCACGAAGGAGGTGCTGAACGGCATTTCGCTGCGTGTCCGCCTCTCCGGCCTGGAGATCAGCAGCCACAGGCAGATCCTGGAGGAACTGATTTTCTCGGATGACACGACGGTCTATGATCCCATCCGCGACTTCCTGTCTGGCCTGCCCGAATGGGACGGCCAGAACCACATCGGACAGCTTTTCGACCGTCTGCCCGGCATCACCACCGAGCAGCAGTATTTCCTGAGCATCTGGCTCCGTTCCGCCGTGGCACACTGGCTGGGAATGGATACCCTGCATGCCAACGAGTGTGTGGCAACCATCATCGGCGAGCAGGGGTGCGGCAAGAGTACCTTCTGTGCCCGTCTGCTGCCTCCTCACCTGCGTATCTATTATCTGGATCATCTGAACCTGGGCAACAAGTTTGACAAGGAGATGGCCCTGACCAGCAACCTGATTGTCAACCTGGATGAGCTGGATCAGATCAAGCGCGGTCAGCATGCCGAACTGAAGCAGACGCTCTCCAAGTCAAAGGTGAATGGGCGCCCCATCTTCGGCAAGGCACAGGAGGACCGTACACGCTACGCCTCCTTCGTGGCCACCACGAACAACCGCCATCCCCTCAGCGATCCTACCGGCAGCCGCCGTTTCCTCTGCATCAACATCCCTCAGGGAGCCATTATCGACAATACGGGTGAAATCGACTACGGCCAGCTCTATGCCCAGGTTCTGCATGAACTGAAGACCAAGCAGATGCGATACTGGTTCAACAACGAGGAGGTGGCTCGCATCCAGCAGCTCAATGCTGCCCATCAGGTGGTGAATGACCTGGGTACGATGATTGACGTCTGCTTCCGTCATCCTGAGAAGGATGAGAAGGTGGTTGCCCTCACGACCAGCGAGATCATCTGCCACCTCCGTTCCCAGTTCCCCACCGTCAGCCAGGGTACCGGTACCAGCGTCAAGCTGGGACTGTTGCTGAAGGAGAAGGAGTATGAACGCCAGAACTGGGGTTCGGGCCGCCGCTACCTGATTGTTGCACGAAAGAGTGCGTGAAGCCGGACAAATCCTCATAATGCCTTATAAATAAATTATGAAAGACAAAAAACAGAACTACGAAGAGACGCTTGCGGGACAAATTCGCAAGCGTCATCGGATGCCCAAGGACTACCCTTGCTGCACCAAGACCGGTTGCCCCCTGTTCCACGAGTGCCATCACGGCATCCACTACCGTCAGACCGGGGACACGTCCCGTACCCTTCATATCCTGAATCCCAGGCACTTCTCACAGATGGGCAATGCTTGCCCGCACTTCCGTCACAAGGATGACCTGGAGACCTGGGCCATAGGATTTGAGCAGGGAATCAGACAGATGAACGAGGATGAGAAGAAGCGCTTCCAGCATCGTTGCTGTCCCCGTTATTTCAGGAAAACCTACTACTACGAATTGCGTGCTGGCAAGCATCTCATCTCTCCTGCCGATCAGGCCATGCTCCGTCAGGCTGCCCTGGATGAAGGCATCGTGCTCCCCTCTTCCTTCTATGACCGCCTCATTGCCATCCCTCGCTGGTAGGTGAAGGGTCAGGGTAAGCGTCTCCGCGATGACGCATTGCTTGTAAAAAGTAAGTCGCTACGATATTGTTCCTAGCGACTTTCCTTCCATTTGTCAGGTAGCAGATTGCTGTAACGTTCGATTGGAGTATTCGGCGGCAATGAAGCAAACCTGTTCAGTACATCCGCTATGTATTCGAAGAAATTAATGCCATTAAGCCTGCATGAGCATGAGAGTGAATAGAAAATCGCTCCACGCTCTGCCCCGGCA
>JAZRVZ010000177.1:0-24826 GCA_045599425.1 Bacteroidaceae bacterium
CTCGGCATTCCCGTCAAGACCCGTCACAACGAGGTGGCTCCCGGTCAGTTCGAGCTGGCTCCCATCTACGAGGAGTGCAACCTGGCCGTTGACCACAACATGATCCTGATGTCGCTCATGCGTACCGTAGGCGAGAAGCACGGTTTCCGTGTAATCCTGCACGAGAAGCCCTTCAAGGGCATCAACGGTAGCGGTAAGCACTGCAACTGGTCACTGGGCACCGACACCGGCAAGCTGCTCTTCGCTCCCGGCAAGACTCCCGTGGACAACCTCCGCTTCATCACCTTCGTGGTGAACACCCTGATGGCTGTATATCATCACAATGGTCTGCTGAAGGCCAGCATCATGAGTGCCACCAACGCTCACCGTCTGGGTGCCAACGAGGCTCCCCCAGCCATCATCTCAAGCTTCCTGGGCAAGCAGCTCTCAAGCATGCTCGACGCAGTGGAGAACAGCACCGACGATACCATCGCAGGCAGCGGCGAGAAGACCGGTCTGAACATGGATATCCCACAGATTCCTGAGATCATGATCGACAACACCGACCGCAACCGTACCTCACCCTTCGCCTTCACCGGTAACCGCTTTGAGTTCCGCGCCGTGGGCAGCGAGGCCAACACCGCATCGGCCATGATCGTCCTGAACACTGCCGTTGCCGAGCAGCTGGCCGAGTTCAAGAAGGATGTTGACGCCCTCATCGAGAAGGGTCAGGCTCAGCAGAGCGCCATCCTCACCGTCCTGCGTCAGTACATCAAGGAGTGCAAGGCCATCCGCTTCGAGGGCAATGGCTACAGCGACGAGTGGAAGGTAGAGGCTGCCAAGCGCGGTCTGGACTGCGAGACCAGCTGTCCCGTCATCTTCGACCAGTACCTGAAGCCCGAGAGCATCGCCATGTTCGAGAAGATGGGCGTCATGACCAAGGTAGAGCTGGAGGCCCGCAACGAGGTGAAGTGGGAGACCTACACCAAGAAGATCCAGATCGAGGCACGCGTACTGGGCGACCTGGCCATCAACCACATCATCCCCATCGCCATCGAGTACCAGAGCAAGCTGATTGATAACGTATACAAGCTGTCAGCCATCATGGGCGAGGAGAAGGCCAAGACCCTCAGCGCCGAGAACCTGCGCGTAATCGAGGAGATTGCCGAGCGCACAGCCTTCATCTCCGAGCATGTCAACCAGATGATCGAGGCCCGCAAGGCTGCCAACAAGATTGCCGACGAGCGCGAGAAGGCCGTGGCTTACCACGACACCGTGGCTGCCGCCTTCGACAGCATCCGCTACCACATTGACAAGCTGGAGCTGGTTGTCGATGACCGCATGTGGACGCTGCCCAAGTATCGCGAGCTGCTCTATATTTAATCTGATATACTGTTTTTAGTTCACTGTTCCTTGGTTCATGGCCGCCTGTTTGGCGGAGACGCTTTGACTGCGTGGCCATGAACTTTTCCGGAACTATGAACATCAGGATAATAAACGACAGAAGGGAAAGGACGTAGTGGAAACCCCGCTTTTCGCTATTCACTTTTAACTTTTCACTTAATTTGAAGAACATGGAACTAAAACAAGGATTATACAGCCCGCAGTACGAGCATGACGCTTGTGGTGTGGGTATGGTGGTTAACATCCACGGTGGCAAGAGCCACGAACTGGTGGACAATGCCCTGAAGGTACTGGAGAACATGGAACACCGTGGCGCAGAGACGCGCGACAAGACCGGTGACGGAGCAGGTATCCTGCTGCAGATCCCCCATGAGTTCATCCTCCTGCAGGGTATTCCCGTACCCGAGAAGGGCCACTATGGTACCGGCCTCTTCTTCCTGCCCCGCGACGGGAAGCGTCAGAGCGAGATTCTCTCGATCATGATCGAGGAGATCGAGCGCGTAGGTTTGCAGCTGATGCACCTGCGCAACGTGCCCGTCAATCCCGATGTGCCCGGTGTGGGTGCACGCGAGGTGATGCCCGATATCAAGCAGGTCTTCATCACGGGTGTCAGCGAAGAGGACGTGCCTCATTTCGACAGAATATTATATAAGGTACGCAAGAAGATTGAGAACCGCATCGAGGACGAGGATTTCTACATCTGCTCACTCTCGTGCCGCGACATTATTTATAAGGGTATGCTGGCGAGCGGTCAGTTGCGTCGCTTCTTCCCAGACCTCTCCAACAACTACTTCACCAGCGGCCTGGCCCTGGTACACTCGCGTTTCAGCACCAACACCTTCCCGAAGTGGAAGCTGGCCCAGCCCTTCCGTTTCCTGTGCCACAACGGCGAGATCAACACCGTACGTGGCAACCGCGGCTGGATGAAGGCCCGCGAGAGCGTGCTCTCAAGCGAGGCCCTGGGCGATATCAGGGATATCCGTCCCATCGTGGAGGAGAACATGAGCGACTCTGCCAGCCTGGACAACGTGTTCGAGTTCCTGGTGATGAGTGGCATGTCGCTGCCTCAGGCCATGGCGATCCTGGTGCCTGAGTCGTTCAACGACAAGAACCCCATCTCCGAGGACCTGAAGGCTTTCTACGAATACTACTCCATCCTGATGGAACCCTGGGACGGCCCCGCCGCCCTGATGTTCTCCGACGGTCGCTTTGCCGGCGGTATGCTGGACCGTAACGGTCTGCGTCCCAGCCGCTACACCATCACCAAGCAGGGCATGATGGTTGTGGCCAGCGAGGTGGGTGTGATGGACTTCGAACCCAGCGACGTGGTGAGCAAGGGTCGTCTGCAACCCGGTAAGATCCTGCTTATCGACACGCAGGAAGGCAAGATCTACTACGACGGCGAAATCAAGGAACAACTGGCCAAGGAACATCCCTACCGCCAGTGGCTCTCGACCAACCGCATTCAGCTGGAGAAGCTGAAGAGCGGCCGTAAGGTGGAGAACAGCGTACCCGACTATGACCTGAAACTCCGTGCCTTCGGCTTTGGCCAGGAGGACATCGACAAGACCATTATCCCCATGTGTACGCAGGGCCAGGAGCCCGTGGCTGCCATGGGTAACGATACGCCGCTGGCGGTTATCAGTGACCGTCCGCAGATTCTGTTCAACTATTTCCGTCAGCAGTTTGCCCAGGTGACGAACCCCGCCATCGACCCCATCCGCGAGGAACTGGTGATGTCCCTGACCGAGTACATCGGTCGTGTGGGCAGCGGCATCCTGACGCCCGACGAGTCGAACTGCAAGATGGTGCGCCTGCCCCAGCCCGTGCTGACGAACACCGAGCTGGACATGCTGTGCAACATCCGCTACAAGGGTTTCAACACCATCAAGCTGCCCATCCTCTTCGAGATCAGCAAGGGCGAGAGCGGTCTGAGCGCCGCCCTGGACGACCTGTGCAAGAAGGCCGAGGAGAGCGTGGACGAGGGTGTGAACTACATCATCCTCTCCGACCGTGACATCGATGCCACGCACGCTGCCATTCCTTCGCTGCTGGCCGTGAGTGCCGTACACCACTACCTGATCAGCGTGGGCAAGCGTGTGCAGACGGCCCTGATCGTGGAGAGCGGTGAGATCCGTGAGGTGATGCATGCCGCCCTGCTGCTGGGCTACGGCGCCAGCGCCATCAACCCCTACATGACCTTTGCCGTGCTGGATGACCTGGTGAAGAACCACAAGATCCAGGAAGAGTATGCCACTGCCGAGAAGAACTACATCAAGGCCGTGGACAAGGGTCTGAAGAAGATCATGTCGAAGATGGGTATCTCGACCATCCGCAGCTATCGCGGTGCGAAGATCTTTGAGAGCATCGGTCTCAGCGAGGACCTGCTGCGCAAGTACTTCGGCACGGAGATCAGCACCATCGGCGGTATCGGTCTGAGGGATATTGCCAAGGAATACAGCGAGTTGCAGAGTGCCCTTCGCCCCGAAGCCACAGGCACCAGCGGCCTGCTTCCCAACAACGGACTCTTCTCCTATCGCAAGGACGGCATTGACCATGCCTGGAATCCTGAGACGATTGCCAACCTGCAGATTGCCACCCGACTGGGTTCCTACAAGAAATTCAAGGAGTGGGCTGCCATGGTGGACCAGAAGGAGAAGCCCATCTTCCTGCGCGACTTCCTGGGCTTCAGGAAGGCTGCCACGCCCGTTCCCCTGGAGGAGGTTGAGCCCGTGGAGAGCATCGTGAAGCACTTCGTGACCGGTGCCATGTCCTTCGGTGCCCTGAGCATTGAGGCACACGAGGCCCTGGCCATCGCAATGAATAAATTAGGTACGCGCAGCAACACCGGTGAGGGTGGCGAGGACAACGAGCGCTATCACACCGAGAAGGACGGCGTAAGCCTCAGCAGCAAGACCAAGCAGATTGCCAGCGGACGATTCGGCGTAACGGCCGAATACCTGGTGAATGCCGAGGAGATACAGATCAAGGTAGCCCAGGGTGCCAAGCCCGGCGAGGGCGGCCAGTTGCCCGGCTTCAAGGTGAACAAGATCATCGCCAAGACGCGTAACGCCATCCCCGGAATCACGCTGATCTCTCCCCCACCTCATCACGATATCTACTCCATCGAGGATCTGGCACAGCTGATCTTCGACCTGAAGAACATCAATCCCACGGCTGCCGTCAGCGTGAAGCTCGTAGCCGAGAGTGGCGTGGGCACCATCGCCGCCGGTGTGGCCAAGGCCAAGGCTGACCTGATTGTCATCAGCGGCGCCGAGGGTGGTACGGGTGCATCGCCAGCCAGCAGTATGCGCTTCGCCGGTATCTCTCCGGAGATCGGTCTGGCCGAGACCCAGCAGACGCTGGTACTGAACGGCCTGCGTAACCAGGTTCGCCTGCAGACCGACGGCCAGCTGAAGACTGCCCGCGACATCGTCCTGATGGCCATGCTGGGTGCCGATGAGTTCTCATTCGGTACGCTGCCCCTGATTGTCCTGGGCTGTGTGATGATGCGCAAGTGTAACACGAATACCTGTCCCGTTGGCGTGGCCACCCAGGACGAGACCCTTCGTGCGAAGTTCCGTGGCCGTGCCGAGTATGTGGTGAACTTCTTCACCTTCCTGGCCGAGCAGACCCGCGAGTATCTGGCAGAAATCGGTGTACGAAGCCTGAAGGACATCATCGGCCGTACGGATCTCATCGAGGTGAAGGCTACCGACCCCAGCACCAAGCAGGGTACCATTGACTTCAGCCGCCTGCTGGCCAAGCCCGAGACCGACCAGCCCCTGTACTGGGACCGCAGCGAGTTCACGAAGGTGAGCGGCGTGAAGGACGAGGAGATCATCCGTGCCTGTGCCTCGGCCATCGAGACAGGCGAGGAGGTCAACCTGGACTACGCCATCAAGAATACCGACCGTGCCGCCACGACGATGCTTTCCGGCGTCATCGCAAAGAAATACGGTGAGAAGGGTCTGGCCGACTCCACCATCAACATCAAGTTCAAGGGTTCTGCCGGCCAGAGCTTCGGTGCCTTCGCCGTGAAGGGCGTGAACATCAAGCTCGAAGGTGAGACGAACGACTACTTCGGCAAGGGGCTCTCCGGCGGTCGCATCAGCATTCTGCCTCCCTCGCGCATCAACAGCGACTTCGTGGCCGAGGACAATATCATTGCCGGCAACACGGGACTCTATGGAGCCACGGGCGGTGAGCTTTATGTCAATGGTCGTGTGGGAGAGCGCTTCGGCGTACGTAACTCCGGTGCCATTGCCGTCATCGAGGGCGCCGGCGACCACTGCTGCGAGTACATGACAGGCGGTCGCGTGGTAGTCTTAGGTGAGACGGGCCGTAACTTCGCTGCCGGTATGAGCGGCGGACTGGCCTACGTCTGGGACAAGAACCACAACTTCGACTACTTCTGCAACATGGATCAGGTGGAGATCAGTCTCGTCGAGGAAGCCTCTGCACGCAAGGAACTGCATGAGCTCGTCCGTCAGCACTACCTCTACACCGGCTCGGCACTTGCCCGCCGCATGCTCGACGACTGGAACCGCTACATTGAGGACTTCATCCAGGTAACGCCCATCGAGTACAAGCGCGTGCTGCAGGAAGAGAAGATGAGACAGCTTCAGGAGAAGATTGCCAACATGC
Source organism: Bacteroidaceae bacterium (assembly GCA_045599425.1). Lineage (GTDB taxonomy): Bacteria > Bacteroidota > Bacteroidia > Bacteroidales > Bacteroidaceae > Physcousia. The sequence goes on from JAZRVZ010000177.1 coordinate 6,031, forward strand.
AGTTGATCAATAACTAACACGATTTACGATTTAGCTATTTACGATTTACGATTTATTTGATTATTCTTTATTTTATGATTTCCTCTGGAACAAACTTTTCACAGAACTGACAAATAGACAAATAATCAAATCTAGAAAATAAATCGTAAATAGTAAATCGTCAAATAGTAAATAAAATTATGGGAAAACTAAAAGCATTCATGGAGGTGCCTCGCCTGGAGGCAGGCTACCGTCCCGTACACGATAGAATACATGATTTCGGCGAGGTGGAGCAGACGCTCAACAGCCACGACCGTAAGTTGCAGGCCAGCCGCTGCATGGATTGCGGCGTCCCCTTCTGCCACTGGGCATGCCCGCTGGGCAACAAGGCTCCCGAGTGGAACGATGCCCTCTACAAGGGCGAATGGGAAACGGCCTACCGCCGACTGAACGAAACGAACGACTTCCCTGAGTTCACGGGTCGCATCTGTCCCGCACTCTGCGAGAAGGCCTGCGTACTGAACCTCACCGACCACGCTCCCACCACGAACCGTGAGAACGAGGCGGCCATCACCGAGGGCGCCTGGCGCGAGCAGTTCATCGTACCCCAGCAGTATGCCCGCAACGGCAAGAAGGTGGCCGTCATCGGCGCCGGTCCTGCCGGACTGGTTGCTGCCAACCGCCTGAACAAGATGGGTTACCAGGTAACGGTGTTCGAGAAGAATGAGGCTGCCGGCGGATTGCTGCGCTATGGCATCCCCAACTTCAAGCTGAACAAGAAGATCATCGACCGCCGCATCAACCTGCTCGTGCAGGAGGGCATTGAGTTCCGATACAGCACGCCTGTCAAGGTTGAAGACGGAAAGCTGAAAATCAAAAATTGCGAAGAAACCTTTGACGCATACGTACTGGCAACGGGCACACCCCAGGCACGCGACCTGAACATCCCCGGTCGTGAACTGAAGGGCGTACACCTGGCCCTGGAGCTGCTCGGTCAGCAGAACCGCGTCCTGACCGGCGAACTGGAGTTTGACAGCAAGGGGCTCTCACTCTCCCTCGATGAGAACGACGAACGCATGGAGCGCGTGACGGCCAAGGGTAAGGACGTACTGGTCATCGGTGGCGGAGACACGGGTAGTGACTGCATCGGCACCTCACACCGTCAGGGATGCAAGAGCGTGACGCAGATTGAGATCATGCCCCGTCCCGTAGAGGGTCCCGAGGATCCGCAGAATCCCTGGCCCAACTATCCCCGCGTCCTGAAGACTACCTCCAGCCACGAGGAGGGATGCACCCGCCGCTGGAACATCAACTCCCTGGAATTCCTGGGCAAGGATGGCAAGCTGACCGGTGTGCGTGTCCAGCCCATCGACTGGAAGCCCAATCCCGAAGGCGGCCGTCCCATCATGGTGGAGGCAGGCGAACCTGAGGTCATCAAGTGCGAGATCTGTTTCCTGGCCATGGGTTTCCTGAAGCCTCAGCATCCGGAAATGCCCAAGAACGTCTTCGTGTGCGGTGACGCCGCCAACGGTGCCTCGCTCGTGGTTCGCGCCATGGCCAGCGGTCGTGATGCAGCCAGGCAGGTGGACAAGTTCCTGTCAGAAAAGTAAAAGGATATCCCAATAATATAATGTAGGGGGCAAATGCGTGACCAAAGCGCATTTGCCCCTTACTTTTCTGTCTTGTCCCTGCTTCTTTGTCAGGCCTCTTTCTTTTTGCCAGGAATGTCACGTTCTGCTTGACAAATGTCAACAAAACCCGCATATTCGTATCATCCTGCTATATTCTTATCATATTTTCTTTCTTTTTGCTTGCTTATTACCGATATTTATTGTACTTTTGTCAGCGAAATAAAGAATACACAAACATTTTGTAAACACAAACAAGTTTTTAGGTATGAAAAAGATTGAAGCAATTATCCGAAAGACCAAGTTTGAGGAGGTCAAGGAGGCACTTTTGTGCAGCGACATCGACTGGTTTGAGTACCATCCCGTGCATGGCATCGGGCAGAGCCGCCAGGAACGCGTTTACCGTGGCGTGCAGTACAGTACGGATGTTATCGAGCGCATGAAGATCACCATTGTATGTCGCGAGATGTTCGTGGATCCCACCGTGGAGGTCATCAAGAAGGTTGCCCACACCGGCAACGTGGGCGACGGCCGAATCTTCGTGAGCGATGTGCTGGACGTATGGTCCATCCGCACCGGTGAGAATGGCGACACAGTATTGAGGGACAAGAAATAAAGGAGGAAACATTATGCTTACATTATTAGATATCGTTACTCCCGCAGTTGAGGAGTCAAAGGATTTTGTGAACGGATTGGATACCTTGTGGGTGCTTCTCGGAGCCATGCTGGTATTCTGGATGCAGCCGGGCTTTGCCCTGGTCGAGGCAGGTCTGACCCAGAAGAAGAATGCAGCCAACATCCTGATGAAGAACTTCGTGGACTTCATGTGCGGCAGCGTGCTGTACTGGATCCTGGGTTTCAGCATCATGTATGGTGCCGGCAACATGCTTTTCGGCTGGGAAGGCTTTGGTTTCATCGGTGCCGACAGCAACGTGCCCGCCGAGTGCACCTTCATCTTCCAGACCGTCTTCTGTGCCACCACCGCCACCATCGTCAGCGGTGCCATGGCCGAGCGCACCAAGTTTTCCATGTATATCCTCGTCAGCGTACTGATCTCCGCCTTCGTCTACCCCTTCGAGGGTCACTGGAGCTGGGGCGGCGGCTGGCTCAGCGAGATGGGCTTCCATGACTTTGCCGGCAGCACCGTGGTTCACCTCTGTGGCGGCGCACTGGCCCTGGCCGGTGCCATCGTACTGGGTCCCCGTGTGGGCAAGTATGACAAGAAGGGCAACTCACGCGCCATCCCCGGTCACAACCTGGCACTCTGCGCCCTGGGCGTCTTCTGCCTCTGGGTGGGATGGTTCGGCTTCAACCCCTGTAGCACCGTAGCCGCCACCGGATATGACAACGCAGTGAGCATGAGCCACGTATTCGTTACCACCAACATGGCTGCTGCCACGGGTGGCATCACCGCCATGGTCTACACATGGCTCATCGACGGCAAACCCTCTCTCTCCATGGTCTGCAACGGCGTACTGGCCGGTCTGGTGGGTATCACAGCCGGTTGTGACTGCGTCAGCATCGGTGCCGCAGCACTGATCGGCGTCATCGTCTCTGCCGTGATGTGCTTCAGCGTAAGCTTCATCGACAAGACCCTGAAGATTGACGATCCCGTCGGTGCCGTTTCCGTACATGGCGTTGGCGGTCTGCTGGGTACCATCCTCACCGGCGTCTTCTGCGACAGTGCCATCGACGGCGTAGAGGCCAGCATCGGCGTCCAGACCCTCGGAGCCGTTGTGGTAGCCGTATTTGCCTTCGTGGTCGGCATGATTATTTTCAACGCCATCAAGTACACTCACGGTCTGCGTTGCGACAAGCGCATTGAGGAGGAAGGCCTTGACGTTTACGAGCACGGAGAGAGCTGCTACAACTAAAAATCACCTAAGGGCCTTAAAGACCTTAAAGTCATTAAAAACCTAAGGATCTTAAAGACCTTAAAGCCTTTAAAGCCCCTTACAAAAACCAAACAACAATGAAAGCAATGAAATACCTGCTTGCCGCCTGCCTTATGCTGGGCGCAAGCGTCGAGAGCAAGGCACAAGTAGAAGGCGAGATGTCAGTGGACTTCGTCAATCAGTACATCTGGCGTGGCCAGGACCTGGGCAACGTATCCGTACAGCCCACCCTGGGCATTGGCTGGAAGGGCCTGTCACTCACGGCCTGGGGCAGCGTAGGCCTCAGCACGGCCAGCGACACCAAGGAATTCGACTTGACCCTGGGTTACCAGACAGGAGGATTCAACATCGGCGTGACCGACTACTGGTTCAATGCCGGTCAGGATCCACAGAACCGCTATTTCCTGTATCCGGCCCACAAGACCAACCACGTCTTCGAGGGCAACGTCGGCTACGACTTCGGCTTCCTCAGCCTGCAGTGGTTTACCAACTTCGCCGGCAATGACGGCGCCAACAAGGACGGCAAGCGTGCCTATTCCTCCTACTTCGAGGTTTCGGCCCCCTTCAGCTTCGTGAAGTGCGACTGGACCGCCACCGTCGGTGCCGTCCCCTACGCCACCGACTTCTACGGCACCACCGGCTTTGCCATCACCAACATCTCCCTGCAGGCCAGCAAGTCTTTCGACATCAAGGACAAGGTCAGCATTCCCGTCTTTGCAGGCATCACGGCCAACCCCTGCTCGCAGAAAGCCTACCTGACCGTCGGCTTCGCCATCCAGCCCAAACTGTAAGGAGAATTCTACGAGACCACGAGACAAAAAGAAAACAAGAAAATCTCGCCGCTCCCAGAACAGGAAGCGGCGAGTTTTCTTTATCTGCCCACAAAGGACCCGTTGTCTTGTTGACCCGTTGTCTTGTTGGCTCTTTGACTTGTTGACCCGTTGTCCCTACTTCACAAATTCCAGTCCACGGACATGCTCGTTGACGTAGAAACCGGAAAAGTCGGAAGTGCGATACCACTTGGCCTTCGAAGGCATATCGTCGTAGATAAGCTGGCCATTGATCTTGAGCGACTCAAAGCGGATGTCCTGCACGGGACGAGCCTCATCGTAGCCCGTCAGGAGCGAGAAGCCAGGGATGGGGGCGGGATGGGAAAGCGAACCGTAGCGGATGTTGCGGAACGTAACATCCTTCACCACCCTACCCGCCGCGGCACAGTACTTCTCGTTGCGAACGGTCTTGACATGCACAAGACTGCCACTCTCGATGGCCTCGATGCGGATATTGTCAAACACGACATTGCTGATGTAGTTGTTGTCGCCGCAGTTGATGGCCAGACAACCCTGATAGTCAACCTGCCGTTCAGCCTGCCCCAGGATATCGATGTTCTCGTAACGTATGTCCGTGATACTGTCGCCCAACTCAGGATGACTGGCCAGGTGCTCACTCTCGGTGGCATTGCCGTGGATGCCGATCATGACGGGATGTGCCAGGTCGGCCCAAAGGGTACTGTTGCGCATCGTTACCCCAGACACGCTTCCATGGAAACCCTTTCGCGTGGCATAGACCGTACTGCAGTCATCGCTATTACGGCAGAACACCCTGTCGTACAGGATATTGCGGCATCCGCCAAATACATTCAGCCCATCGCCCCAGGAAGGATGCGAGATGCTCCGGACATCGTGGATGACCACATCGTGGGAAGCCCCCACGGGACAAGTATTGAGGATGATTCCATCAATGAGGACATGGTCGCTGCGATGAACGTGCGCACCCTCATAACCGTCGGAAGGACGGCAGATTCCCCGACCCAGGATGCTCACCTCACTGGCATCCTCTATGGCAAAGGTTCCCTTGACGAACGAGCCGGGAGCCAGATAGACGGTGGTACGGGAGGGAACACGCACCACGGCCTTTGAGACAGGAGCCGAGGATTCCGTCACGTCGACGGCATGTGGCTTCACGGATCCGTCGTCCTCCGGCATCAGCCCCTGAATGGCAGACAGATCCTCGTAGAGGCCCGGAGCCACATATACGAATCGCCGTCCCTTTTTCTCCGCCTCCCGCCTGGCCTCGTCAGCCGACTGTACGGGTTTGCTGGTGAAGAGCAACAGGTTGTGACGGATGTCACCATCCAGCTCCACACTGACATTCTCAGGCTGGAAGAGCAGGAACTGTACGGTAGAGTCGTTCTGCACGTTGGCTATCACGCCCCGGTAGTCGGGACGGATGCGCGCCGTCTGGAACTTCCGCTTCCTGCTGACCACCTTCACGAACACGTCGCCCGTGAAGTCAAAGAAAGCGTAGGAGATGTCGCTGACCCGGTGCGCCGTACCGTTGGCCGGAGCCTCCTCGCCCGTCACCCAGCTGTTCACCCTGGCATTGTACGTATCAATGCGCGTCCACTCCTTGCCGCCACGAGGCTGCACATACACCTCATAGTCGTGCATGAGCGGAGCCCCCTGAGGCGCAGGCCAGGTGAAGACATGGTGTTCCTTCTGCCGACTCAGTTTCTCGTTCCTGGCTTTCAGTTTCTCGCTTCCCAGCACCTTGATGGCCTGCCGGGTATAGGGCATCTTCAAGCCCTTCCGACCCACAAAGTGGTCGTAGGGCAACTGGTAGATGTCCCACAGTTTGCCACGGTTCATGGCATCCGGTTCCGTCCAGTCATTGTAGAGTCCCGTGCAATCCGTCCAGGTCGTGAAGGGTACGTCATGGCCCAGGTTGTACCTGGCTGTATATTCAAATCCCTTCAGCATCCGGTTGTCCAACGCCCCCCAGAGGTCGGTCCTGGCCGCCTCGCCGAGCTTTTCGCAAAGCATGGGCGACTGGCTGACCTGATAGGCCATCTCGCAGGTCTGTGCCAGGGCTTCAAGACCCAGTTGCACGTGTCCCTGATCGCGGCCCGTCTCCTGGCACTGACCCGTCTGGCTGATGTAGCGGGGCAGCGAACCGTTGTCGTTGGCATGCAGGAAGTAATCCACGGACTCACGGTACAGGACAGAGTCGCCCATCTCGATGGCCATGGCCATGCGCATCCGGTTCACGATGGCGCCCCAGTTGCCGTTGGCGTAGGGCGAGTCGGCATCGAACCTGCGTATAGCGGGTAGGAAGGCCCTGCGCAGCATCTCGTCCCACGCCGTCGTCTTGTGGGCAGAGAGCCTTGTCATGGCCCTTACCAAGTCATAGCCCTGGATGAGACAGAGCGGAGCATCGTGGCCGTCGAGTCGCTGCAAGGTGCCGGCGTAGGCGTTGATAATGGCGAGAGCCTCGTCCGCCTTACCGGCCTCGGCAAAGTCGAGGGCCGCCTTCATGTCGCGCTCGCTGCCAGCCTTCGTGTTACGGTACTGACCGTCGCGGGCGACGATCTCGTAAGGCCCGGCCATCTTGTAGGCAGACGACTGAGCCCGCACGCCTGCGGCCATGACCAGCAGGAACAGGATTACAGAGGCAGTCTTCTTCATCTTAATATCTTGCTTATCTTACCGTTATTGAATCTTACGATGCCGACACCCGGCTGCGGCCTTCCTACCCTTATTCCTCCTAAGGTGTAGTACTCCGTCATGTCACTCCCACCGTCCGGGAACACGTCATCCAGAGAGGTGACTTCATCCTCCTGAACAGGAATGAGTTCAAAAGGGAAATCCGTAAGGGCAGACGTGGCAGCGAAGACAATCTGGCCATTGTCGTCCACCATCCAGTATTGCTTGCTGGATTTACTCAAGTTTCGCATGCGCTCGACTTGATAGGTTATAAGGTTTTAAGGTCTTAAGGTTATAAGGTTATAAGGTTGAGATTACCATCATTACGTCAAAAGTAACTTAACCTCAAAACCTAACAACCTAATAACCTTAAAACCTGAAACTTGAAACTTGAAACTTGAGCACATGCGAAAGTTGAAAATATCTATGCCGTCAACCCTACTTCGTTCCCTTCGGGAAACCAACGGGGTTGTTCATGATAGGCAACTGCTTGTCGGTGAGCTTCAGCAGTTTGCGTAACCCTGCCACATCGTGGGTGGCACGGGGAACAGTCACCAGTCCCACGGACTCACAGTAGAGGTTGATGTTCTCACTCACGTTACCGGCATCCACGCAGCCCATCATCACGGCATTCTCGTTCTGACTGCCAAACAGTTCATAGTCAATCACCATCACAAGGGACACAGGGGCCTGGGTCACAAAGTCCTGTGAGAAACCGCCACCACCATTGCTGGCCAGCAGTTTACGATGGTCGCCGTTGGCAACATGGCGCAGGGTGTTCTTGGCCGGCATATACTCATACACCTTGTCCGCTGTCAGCACAAACAACCGTATTTCCTTCTTGTTCATCGCCGTGGGCGAAGTACGATGCTCGGCATCACGGCTCACGCCGCAGGCGGCCCAGCAGAGGTTACTCAGTTCCTGGTTGGTCAGCTTGCGCGTGCCAAACTCACGTACCGAATGGCGAGCGGCCAGTGTGGCCACCATGGACTTGGACTGTTGTTTCATGTTCGCGGCGGGCAGCTTGACATCCTGTGCCTGCACCGCACTCATCCCTGCCATGAGCAGGAGCGTTGAAAGGGTCTTCTTCATATTTGTTGTATTTTTGTGGGTTGATCATTCCTTCACCTGAGGATACGGATGTGCAAATATAGTCATTTTTTGGCAATTGACATCATCTGCAACAAAAAAAGACATGCAGAGCACATCAATCATCCTTGCCGACCTTTTGCTTCAAAAGCAAGCATAACCCGCGAAAACAATGCATTGCCATGCAAATAAGTAAGGCACCATAATTATCCTTTCAGGAATTATTGGTAATTTTGCATGACCTAAAGCCGAGATTCGTGGTAACTGCAGAGATCATACTTCCATCCGTGGCGTTGCAGCCTTTTGTGCATCATTACTGGGTATTGAAGACAGCTGGCATCAGCATGTCCAATATCATTCTGCCTGACGGTTGCCTGCACTGGATGTTCCACCGCAAGAGAGCTTTTGACGTGGACAATATCTCCCAGGATAGCATCAAGGCTTCGGCCACGGGATTGTATGACCGGGCCATACACATCAGCACCACGGAGGATGTGGAACTGATCACCGTATTCTTCCACCCCTACGTCGCCGGTGCCATAATGGGCATGCCGTGCAGGGAGTTGGCATTCGACAACGTCGACTTCGAGAGCCTTGAAAGCATGGAGTTCAAACACTTGAAGCGTCATGTCCTGGATGCGGATAACACGGAGGAGTGCATCGCCATGATCGAGGACTTCATACTGAGGCAGCTCGTCAAGACACAGGGCTCGCCCTATATGGACCGGCTCCAGAAAGTTTTCTGTCTGATGAAGGCCAAGCCAGAACTCAGGATTGACGAACTGGCATCGGCAGCCTGCCTCAGCGAGAGACAGTTCCGCCGCATCTTCATGGACAATGTAGGCATGTCGCCCAAGCAGATACAGCGGCTCATACGTTTCCGACAAGCCACGAACGAGATCATCCTGACCTCTCCTGACCGCCTGGACGATGTACTCTATACGAATGGCTACACCGATCACAGCCACTTCAACCATGAGTTTCACGATATTGTAGGCATCTCGCCTACTGAATACCTCGCCTCACTGGAGAAGGTCCGCAGCCGGGGCGTCATGCCCGTCTACCGATCCTATCACACCCAGAAATGACAAGAATGTCCGTTTTTTACAAGTCGGGCATTTTTTCTTGTCGTACCTTTGCAGCCACGAAACGACATAAAACGACAAGTATGATGAAAAAGTATTTTACAATAGCGCTCCTGGCGCTCTCGCTGATGACGACAAGCTGCATCGCGACACGTTCAACATCCCGTATCAACAAGGTTGAGGTAGGCATGACAAAAGATGAGATCACCAAACTGCTCGGAAAACCCTTCTTCAAGAACGGTGACCTGCTCGCTGAGCAATGGGGTTATCGGAAGATGATAGGCGAAGTGGCCGGACCGGAAGAGGTGTTCTTCTACGTCACCTTCGACAACCAGGGCAGAGTCATGGGCTACGAAACCATACCAGGCCGTTCGCGCAGACACTATTAATAATGTATAAACAAGTTTCGCAAAGTTCAAATTTCGACGATAGTTGAATAAAATAATCAGAAGACAATGAATACAGACAAGAAAATAAAGTTCTGCCAGAGTTGCGGAATGCCTCTGACTGATGAGATTTCAGGTACGAATGCCGACCAGAGTAAAAGCGAGGACTATTGCATTTACTGCTATAAGGATGGTGCATTCACGGGCGATTTCACCATGGAGGAGATGGTGGAATACTGCTCCATGTTCGTAGAGGAATACAACAAGAACACGGGGCAGAACCTCTCGGCGTGCCAGTATAAAGATGTGCTGCGCCAGTTCTATCCCACCCTCAAGCGCTGGAAAGGCGACGATGCCAACCTCCCACACGCCGACCATCCCATGAAGAGGGTCTTCATCGAGGAGGTCAACGCCCTCGGCATCTCTGGTCTTCACGTTGATAACCTCTATGTGCTTCAAGGCTCCTTCATCAACCAAGCCTACAATATCAACGGAAACGAAGTGAAGCTTCTCGATGATAACGCCACATACTGGGGCAATCAGATTGTAAAAGATGACAACCATTGTTTCGGCATTGCCTGCTGTGAAAAGTGCATTCTCGTCAGCGAGTATGGCAAGGATGGTGCTGACGCAGAAGTAGTGATACTAAAAAAGAGAAAACTGCAATGAGCAGATTTAAGTTCAACACAATAGCACTCTTTACCACCGACAACCAAAAGATGGTAGATTTCTACTGCGACATCTTTGGCTTCGAGACATCTTGGAATGGGTTAGATATAGACGTAGAGATGCATCTTGGCGATATGCGTATCCTCCTATTTCCAAGAGAGTCAATAGAGAAAATGACACAGCAACGATTCACCTATCCCTCAGGCATCAACGGTACAATGGAGATTTCCTTCGATGTACACACCTTTGCCGATGTGGATAAGGAATACGACCGCGCCGTGAGCATGGGTGCTAAGCCCATCATGGAACCGACAAGCGAACCTTGGGGTCAACGCACTTGCTACATTGCAGATCCAGAAGGCAATCTCATTGAGATAAGCTCGTTTTAAGAATAATATGATGAAAATCAGTAGACAAAACATCAGGAGGACATTATCCATAGGTGTTATGCTTATGGGATTGGTACACATAGTCTCAACATTCACTCCTATTATAGCGGGTAAACTCGTACATCTTCCTGCTGCAACACAAGACGCATTTATGTATTTCAGCCTCATGTGCGGTGCATTGCTCGTGCTGGGTGGCGGAGTAACATATACTTTGTCGGGAAAGGTGGCGGAATACACCTTCGTCCGCAAACCATACATACTCGCTCTTGCTATTCTTGGTATGGATGGCGTATTTGCCGTATGCTGCATGCGCCACAATCCATTTGCGTGGATGATATTTGTGCTGACGATTGGGTTGACGTTGACAAGTATCACAAGAGCGCAGGACCGTTAGAGTTACATTTACGGAATGAGAGGGCTATTTGTCAACTATATCACTTTATCAAGAATAATAGGAACATTGTGTCTGTTTCCACCCGGTGTGGCGACGGAATTGGTATCATAGGAACAGGATCACAAATATAACACATTGAAATATGCAAACCGAAAGAATCCTTCTTCGTCCTTGGCAAGATTCAGATGCCGAAGCATTATACAAATATGCGAGTGATCCTATTGTGGGAGAACGTGCTGGATGGCCACCTCATAAGAGTGTGGAGGAAAGTTTAGAGATTATCAGAACGGTATTCAATAACCCAACCACTTGGGCTATCGTTTTGAAAGAAACAGGTGAAGCAATAGGTGCTATGGGTTACATGTCCAACTGCCCATTGAACCTTCCTGCTCGTGAAGGTGAACCTCTCGTTGGTTATTGGGTGGGCAAGCCATACTGGAATAAAGGCATCTGCACCGAAGCCCTGCAGTTGATGCTTGACCACATCCGCAAGAAGACGAATTATACTTCCCTTATCTGCAGCCACTTCATAGATAATCCAGCATCGGGGCGCGTCATGGAGAAATGTGGATTTGTTGCTACCGGTGAAACTGCAGTTGACGAAACCCTCCATTCTGGAGAGAGACACATAATGCGAGTATTGAGATTAGAATTAAAACAAAAGCAAACATTATGAACATACGATTAGAAAAACCTGAAAATTACCGTGAGGTAGAGAACCTTACGCGTGAGGCATTCTGGAATGTTTATGCACCGGGATGCGTGGAGCATTATGTGCTCAATCAATACAGAAATAACCCTGACTTCATCCCAGAACTTGACTTTGTAATGGAGGAAGATGGAAAGATTATAGGTCATGTGATGTTCTCAAAAGCTGAGATAACAAAGGAAGAAGGTTCTGTCTTGCAGGCATGGACTTTCGGACCTATCAGCATTCATCCCGACTATAAACGCAAAGGGTATGGCCTTAATCTGCTTCAATACGCTCTGGAGAAAGCCAAGGAAATGGGCATCGGCGTTCTTTGCATGGAAGGAAACATCGAGTTCTACAAACACGCAGGATTCGTTGTTGCAAGTACTCTCGGTATCCACTATCATACAGAGCCGAAAGAGGCAGAGGTACCATACTTCCTTGCCCAAGAACTCATCCCGGGCTATCTCAACGGCATGGAAGGTACTTACCACACCCCAAAAGGCTACTACGTTGCTTTCGAGAACCAAGAGGCTTTCGAAGCATACGAAGCGACGTTCCCACATAAAGAGAAGAAAGTGCAAAAAGGACAGCTTCATGGTTAGACTATCAGGCACAGATGTTGATCCATTTCCATAAATACCCTTTTGTAACATCAATACAAGTGTCGCAAGCCCGACTGAGACACGGGCGTTTTCGTGCTTACGGAATGTTTTCCGTCTGGCACGGAAAGGGGTTCTCTCCGGCATGGAACATTCGATGCATCTGTATGTGGCATTGGCGTTGAAACATTGTATATGTTGATGGACAGTTTCACATACGCCTCCCCACCCTCAACCCTCCACTGAATCCTCGGAAACTCCAGCAAACACTATGGTTTAAGGGGTGTTGAGGGTTGAGGTTTTTATGCAACAAGATATGAGTTACATGCCTCGCACAATTGCTCTTAATGACCTTTTAGAAGTTATTTGTCGCGAAGACCCAATGCGGATTCAACAATCAGCACGTTTGTGTTAAAAACGTGTTAAATACAAGAAAACTCTTGACTCGTCCCTTAGGTCATGCACTATCTTTGCCCACGAATTCAAAAATTAGCGCTAAGATGAGTATAACTAAATTAAAAATCAAAGAGTTCTCATTGCTCTGCCAGGTGACGGTCAAGACATTGCGGCACTACGAGAAAATCGGATTGCTGAAGCCTGCCGAGGTGGATGAGTGGACAGGGTACCGCTATTACAGCGTCAGCCAGATGCAGACGCTGAACAGCATACGTGTGTTGAAGGACATCGGTTTTTCGCTGGACGAGATTCTTGACCTGAAACTCACACAGACAAGTCAGGCACATCCGCTCAATGGCGATGGTTTTTACAATCCCTCCATCGATCTGTTGCAGCAGAAGATCGACATCTGTCAGCAGGAACTGGTGCGGCTGCAGAAGCGTCGGGAAAAGCTGATGAGCATGGTGAACTCACAAAACCAATTATCCAATATGGAAAAGTTCAGTATTCAGTCTTTGCCCGAAATCATTGTGGCATGTCATCGTGAAGTCATCCCCAGCTATGCAGCCCTCGGAGCGCTCTGCTGCGAGAAGATAGGACCAGAGATGCAGCGTCTTGGTTGCACGTGTCCGCCTCCTGGCTATTGCTTCACCATCGAACATAACAAGGAGTATAAGCCTACCGACATTGATATTGAATATTGCGAGCAGGTGGAAGAGATGGGAAAGGATTCTGCCATCATCCAGTTCAAGAAGCTTCCTGCCATACCAAAAGCGCTCTGCATGAAGCACGTCGGCCCCTACGAGCGTTTCTATGAGTCGTATACAGAGGCCTTCCGTTACCTGGAGGAGCAAGGGATGAAAATATGCGGGCACCCCCGGACCTGCTATATCGATGACGCATGGAATCAGGAGGACCCAGAGAAGTGGGTGTCAATCATCCAGATTCCTATTGAAGTTCCGGCTTGAAACTGATGTAGCGGAGAAGACAAAGACATTCCTTGATGTTTTGGTCGTTACCCAAAGCATTATCAAGTGTGATATTTAAAAAAAACAGACGGAGGAATGTAGCAAACTTCTCTTCTTTTGCGTCTAATGGATAAAGAGCTCTTAAAAACAAGAACGAAACAATGAAAAGCGAGCAAGATTTTACTAATCTCGTACGGAGGCAGAGGAGCACCATCTATACGGTGTGCTACATGTTCTCCAACGACCAGGACGAGGTGAACGACCTCTTTCAGGAGGTGCTGATCAAACTCTGGCAGGGCTGGGAGAAGTTCCGTGGCGACAGCGACGAGCGGACGTGGGTGTACCGTGTGGCCCTGAACACCTGCATCAGCATCGACCGCAGCAAGAAGTCGAAGAAGCGGACGCAACTCATGGACGGCGTGAACCTGTTTGATGAGTCGGACACGAAGAACCAGCAGACGGAGCTGTTGCACAACCGCATCATGAAGCTCCAGCCCTTCGACCGCGCCATCGTGCTGCTCTGGCTCGAAGACCTCAGCTACGACGAGATCGGAGCCATCGTGGGCATCACGGCCAAGAATGTCAGCGTGCGCCTTGTCCGCATACGTGAACAATTAAAGAAGTTATAACCATCAAAGAAGCAAAAGAATTATGGAGAATATAAACGAACTGGAGGAGATGCGCCAGCAGATTGGCGAACTGAAACAACGTCTGGACCGGGAGTCGACACTGAACGAGCAATTGCTGCACGACTCCCTGAAAATGAAGATGAACACCGTGCACAGGTTGGTATGGAAGGTGATAAGCATAGGAGTGCTTGGCATAGCTTCATGGATTTTCCTGGGCCTGACATGGCACCTGTCCCCCCTCTTCATCGCCGCAACCTGCGTGATGATGCTCGCATCCATGACCGCCGAGTATCTGATAAACAGAATGAGGGACGATGCCTGCTCAACCAACCTCAAGGACACAGTAGCACACCTCGCACGAATGAAGAAAATGCGATTGCGCCAGACTCTCACGGGCTTTGCAGTACTCATCGTGGTGTGGTTGCCGTGGCTTGCATGGGAGTTCAACCAGCACCTCAACGCCCTCGAATTCAAATTCATGGGTATCGGTGCAGCTGTGGGCTTTGTCATCGGAGCCTGCATCGGCCTGAGCATCCTGTTCAAGATGCAGCGTGCCAATGATGAGATGATACGTCAGATAGAGGAATTCACGAAGTAGGCGTTCAACAAGCATTACCTATTTATAATAATAAATAAGGAACAACGATGAAAAAGATATTGCTTACTGCCATCCTGCTTGGCACCTTTACACTGAGCGGATGGGCCACGGAGACAGAAGAGATAAAGGAAGACAGCATGACAATCACCATGCGTGAACTGACCATCAAGGGCACCGCACCGAAGACACGTGTCAGGGGAGATGCCATGCGTACCATCATCAACAGCAGCGTGCTGGAACAGACCACTACGGCTACGGAGATGCTGAAGTACATCCCCAATGTCGAGGCTGAGAGTGGCAGCGTGAGCGTAGTTGGCCGTGGAGCATCGGAGGTCTATATCAACGGTCGCAAGGTGCAGGACCAGAAGGAGTTGGATCAGATACGTCCTGAACTGATTCAGTACATTGATGTGGTGGCCAATCCGGGGGCACGGTACAGCGCATCGACCCGCTCCGTCATCCGCATAACCATGAAGCGCCCACAGGGTGAGGGTTTCGGTTTTACCAGTACTACGTACGGAGCCTATCAGTTTGACTGGACTGGTCAGGAGCAGTTTGACCTGAACTACCGCAAAGGCGGACTTGACATCACAGGCTCGCTGACGGCAATGACCTATAGTGTGGGGCAGGAACAAGTACTCACGGTTCGCTCAAAGGCAGGAGACAAGGTGTTGCGTCAGGTGGGGCAGGATCATACCAGAGGCCGTGCCAACTACCTCATGCCCAAGCTTCAGCTGAACTACATCATCAACCCAAATCATTCCATTGGTGCCTGGTATCGCTATAACGACAACTTCTATCAGAAGGTCACGGCACACCTGGACACCCGTATCACCCTGGGCGAGACACCGCAGGAGCGCACCATCAGCGACATCATGAATGACTGGACCATCCGCAGCCACAATGCCAGCATGTACTACAACGGAATGGCAGGTCGGTGGAACATTGACTTCAATGCAGATGGAGTGTGGTCGGACAACCGGATGCCTATCGAGACGAGCGAAGAGACGCAGTTTGGGGGAAGCACGAGCACCATCAATGTGCGCAACGAGAACGATGACCAGATTAACCTCTATGCGGCCAAACTGGTGGTTAGTCGTCCGCTATGGAAGGGTCAACTGAGCCTGGGCAGCGAGTACAGTTACAATCACCATGCCTATCAGACACGCTGCGACCAGACGGTATTGCCAGGAGCCGATGCCGACAATCACGTCAACGAGAACATCGTGGCCGGATTTGCCGAATATGCGCTGCAATGGGGCAAGCTGGGGGCTGTGGTGGGCCTGCGCTATGAACATGCTCAGAACAACTATTACGAGCATCAGGTGCTGAACCAGGCACAGAGCCGCACGTACAACGACCTGTTCCCCAGCGCCACGCTGAGCTATCCCATCGGCAGGGTTCAGATGTCGCTCAGCTATGCACAGGATATCACCAGACCAGACTATCAGAGTCTTAACAACAATCTGATGTACGTAAACCGCTATACTTTCCAAAGCGGTAATCCCATGCTGCGCCCCAACTATGCGCACAATCTTGTCTATAACGCCAGCTACAGGTGGGCCACGCTGATGGCCACCTTCTCCCGACAGAAGGACGAAATCTCGACGGTGGCTGAAGCATATCCCGCCGACCCCAGCAAGACGTTGATGCGATCGCAGAACATCGGCGCCTACAACAAGGGCAACATCGCCCTGACCCTTTCGCCCGTTATCGCCCGCATCTGGCGTCCGCAGTTCACGCTGTCCGCCTCGTTCCAGAATTATCAAGCACAGGCATTGGATCAGTCGATGCTCCGTCTCAACCGCCCCATCTTCGTTCTCAAGTGGCAAAACTTCATCAGCCTGCCTCAGGGCTTCACGCTTATGCCCACACTGGGCTTCACCGGCAAGGGCGACACGGGCAATATCCGCCTGAACAACAATGCCTACTTGGTGGACATCTCGGTGAGCAAGTCGTTCCTGAAGAACCAGCTCACCGTTACGCTCAATGCCAACAATCCCTTCGAGTGGGCAGACAATGACATCACCGTCTATGGCGCTCGTGAGCTGCACACTGGCAAGCACAACCTCCGTTCGTTCTATGCGCACGTTGTCTATCGCTTCAATGCGGTTCAGAGCAAGTACAAGGGCACAGGAGCCGGTGAGGCACAAAAGGCAAGAATGAAGAACTGAGGTAATATCTATCGGTTTGATCGCATAAACCAATTTGAAGAACCCCTCTTGAATGACGGGGAACTCATGCCAGTAACCGTATCGGCGGAATACCAAAGCATATCAAGCGGCAGCACATAGCAAAGTGTTGCCGCTTTTGTCTATTTACAGGTCAATCAGCCACACAAACATGCACTTTGAATTACATTTAGGCAAACTTTCATGCAATTATCTTTCATTTTGCTTGTCTATATGAATTATTAGTTGTACTTTTGCAACGTGAACTAAAGAAAACATGTGCAAATAGCAAGCAAATTACGTTTACTTGTTGCATTTTACACCACAAACAACAGAACATCGCGACTAATTGTAACTTTCGAATTGCTAATTTCCAAATCCCATTTATACTATGTGTGGCATCGTTTCCATCTTCAACATCAAGGAGCAGTCATCCAACCTCAGGCAGAAGGCGCTGAGGATGAGTCAGAAAATCCGTCACCGCGGCCCAGACTGGAGCGGCATCTACTGTGGCAAGACGGCCATCCTGGCTCATGAACGACTGAGTATCGTAGATCCCGAGAGCGGTCAGCAGCCGCTCTTCAGCACCGACCGCCAGCAGATTCTGGCCGTCAACGGTGAGATATACAACCACAAAGACATCCGCGCTCAGTACGAGGGCAAGTATGAATTCCAGACCGGCAGTGACTGCGAGGTGATACTGGCTCTCTACAAAACCCTCATCTCAGGAGGGGAGATCAACCATCAGAGCATCGTGGGCATGATGGAGCTGCTGAGCGGCATCTTTGCCTTTGCCCTCTATGACGAGGAGAACGACGCCTTCCTTATTGCCCGTGACCAGATTGGCGTCATACCTCTTTATATAGGATATGACGAGGACGGCAAGGTGTACGTGGGCAGCGAGCTGAAGGCGCTGGAAGGTCAGTGCGACCGCTACGAGCCCTTCCTGCCCGGCCATTATTACTGGAGCAAGGATCCCGGTTTGAAGCGCTGGTACGAGCGTGACTGGATGGACTACGAGGCCGTGAAGGAGAATCCCGCCAGCAGCGAGGACATCCGTCAGGCCCTGCGTGCGGCCGTGAAGAAGCAGATGATGAGCGACGTGCCCTACGGCGTATTGCTCTCGGGCGGTCTGGACAGCAGCGTCATCAGCGCCATCACCGAGAAGTTTGCCGAGCACCGCATCGAGGACGACGGTCAGTCGAAGGCCTGGTGGCCCCGTCTGCACTCGTTTGCCGTGGGTCTGAAGGGTGCGCCCGACCTGGCCAAGGCCCGTCTCGTGGCCGACCATATCGGTACCGTACATCACGAGAACAACTATACCATTCAGGAGAGCCTGGATGCCATTCGCGACGTCATCTACTTCATCGAGACCTACGACGTGACCACCGTCCGTGCCTCTACCCCCATGTACCTGCTGGCCCGTGTCATCAAGTCCATGGGTATCAAGATGGTACTGTCGGGCGAGGGTGCCGACGAGATCTTCGGCGGCTACCTCTACTTCCACAAGGCACCCTCGGCCGAGGAGTTCCACAAGGAGACGGTCCGCAAACTCGGAAAGCTCCACCTCTACGACTGCCTCCGTGCCAACAAGTCGCTGTCGGCCTGGGGCGTCGAGGGTCGCGTGCCGTTCCTGGACAAGGAGTTCCTGGACGTGGCCATGCGTACGAATCCCGAGGCCAAGATGTGTCCTGGCAAGACCATGGAGAAGCGCATCGTTCGCGAGGCCTTTGCCGATATGCTGC
>JAZRVZ010000178.1:0-3409 GCA_045599425.1 Bacteroidaceae bacterium
CCGTACAGAACAGTCAGAACAGTAGCGTTGGTAGCAATGGCCAGAGCCAGCTTGCAGCCTGCACCGGCGACCATCAGACGCTGCATGGGCTTGTTGGACTTGATGATATCGACATACTCGGAGATCTTGACAGACTCCTGCTTGGAGCCGCCGATGCCGTAGAACTCGGGACGATCCTTCTCGGCGATGCCGATGATGGCCAGAATGGTCAGAATCACGGACAGAACGATGCCCACGGGAGCGATGATAGCCCACATGCCTGCAACACCGAAGCCGTCGGTGATGATCTTGCCAGCCTCGTCCTTCACATCATACATACCCTTGACAACAGGGATCATTGCCTGCATGACACCCATGCCCAGCATGGAGCCAACGGTGTTGAAGATGGTGAAGAGGGGTCTCTGGTTGGGGTCGTTGGTCAGAACGGTCTGACCTGCGCGGGTGCAGCTGGTCTGGAAGGTATAGCCGATGACCCAAACTGCATAGATCAGGGTGAAGGCTACATAGCGAGCCCACATCATGGTGCTGGGAATCAGAGGAGTCAGGCAGTACAGAGCAATGATGGACACTGCCATGATTCCGCTGCCGATGAGCATGAAGGGACGGAACTTACCGAATCTGGTGCTGGTCTTGTCCATCAGGGCACCGATGATGGGGTCGGTGATTGCGTCGAAGACACGCATGATGGTAACCATCAGGGATGCGTACAGACCCAGCTGCAGAATGTTAGAGCCGAACTGTGCAACATAAGAGAGAACGAGAACGAAGTAGACGTTTGTGGCGCCATTGTTCATGGGGAACAGTGCCAGCTGATACATCTTGGCACGGTTCATACCGTCATTGACGGTAGCGGGTTTGTTTGCCATTTTTAATACCTCCGGATTGTTTTATTTAAGAATGAAATAATGAATAAGCAGAGAACAAATCATTGCGGTGTCCTTTGCGCAATTTGAAAACCAAATTGCGCAGAGGAACGCCAGATTATTCCTTTTTATTCATTACTCATTTATCTTACGCATCGACCCAGTTGTTGGCCTGAGTTTTCTTTTTCTTCAGGACGTAGTCGGGGTTGGGCTTGTCCACTTTGCGGAAGACAGCCTTGTCCTTCAGATCGCCGGCGACGGCTTCGATCTTCGTGTTCTTCTCCAGCTTGACCTGGAAGGTGAAGATATGATCCGGCTCGGTGGCTGTGCCGATCTCCTTGCCGTTGACCTTCAGCGTCACGGTGGGCTGGTTGGAGTACACCTTCACGGTGATGGTTTCCGGTGTACGGTCCACAAAGCGCTTGGAGCAGATGTGCACGAAGGGATCCTTGCTCCACCATGCCTTGTACAGGTAGAAGCTGTCCTTCTTCGTCTTGCGGTCGAAGGTGACCAGTCCCTTGTGGTTCATGCCGGGTTCGCCGCCCTGGTCACGGGCATCGGCTGCGAAGTCGAACATGTTCCACACATGGGTAGACCACATATAGGGATGGCGGCGGAAGCACTTCAGCATGAACTCGTGGTACTTTGCCTGATATTCCTCTGTGTGATCCTCTCTGCGGGGATGCTCGGAGTGCAGGTTAGGCATGCCCTCTGCACCGTACTCACTGTAGCCCAGAGGACGGTTGGGGTATCTCAGGTGCCAGAAGCCGATCCACAGGTCATTCAGGAAGCAGCCGGGCACATACCAGCCCAGGTACAGGTTCCAGCTGACCACATCGGTGATGTGTGCCACAGGATTAAAGGGGCCGCACATGGCGTAGCAGGCCAGTGTGGTGAAGCGGGTGGGATCCATCTGGTGGCACAGGTCATTCAGAACATGGTGGTTGTCCAGCATATCCTTGTTGTCCTTGGTGGAGATGGTAATCTCATTGGAGACGCCCCAGCAGACGATGGAAGCATGGTTGTAGTTCTGCTCAATGAGCTCCTTCATCTGGGAGATGGTGTCTTCTCTGCCGTTGGGCATGTGCTCCGAGATGTAGGGGATCTCAGCCCAGACCACCATGCCGTACTTGTCGCACAGGTCATAGAAGTACTGGTCGTGCTGATAGTGGGCAAGACGGACGGTATTGCAGCCCATCTCGGCGATGAGCGCCATATCCTCGTCGTGCATTTCTTTGGTAATGGCGTTGCCCAGACCCTTGCGGTCCTGATGGCGGGAGACACCATGCAGGGGGAAAGGTTTGTCGTTCAGTATGAAGCCCAGCTTGGGATCAACCCGGAAGGAACGGACGCCAAAGGGAATCTGCAGCTCGTCGGCGATTTTGCCGTCCACGAGAACCTGTGCCTTGCAGGTGTACAGATAAGGATCGTCCACACTGTGCCAGCGGTGGGCATTCTGCAGGGTCATGGTGCAGTCGGTGCCGGAGCCCTCTGCCACAACCTTACCGGCAGCATCCAGCAGGAGGATGGCAACCTCACCGCAGGTGATGCGGCTCTCCACGCGAACAGAAGCATTTTCGCCCTCGGGGGTGGCAGTGACACGGATGCCGCTGGAACCCAGATAATCCATGGCGAAGTGAGCCTTCTCCAGAACCACCAGCTTCACATCGCGGTAGATGCCGCCGTAGAAGGTGAAGTCAGCCTTCTGGGGGTAGACGCGGTCGTTCTTGGAATTATCGACTTCCACCACCAGCTCGTTCTTTGCCTCCAGCAGTGCTGAAATATCAGCCCGGAAGGTGGAATAGCCGCCGTCGTGGGAGATGACGTGCTGACCGTTCAGGGTGACCTTGGCGGAAGCATTGACACCGGCGAACTCCAGCCAGACTTCCTGAGACTCCTTCCGGAAAGAGGGAGCAGCGAAGGAATGGGTGTAGGTACAGGTGCCGCGCTTATAGTCGTTGCCGCCGTCCTGACCGTCGATGTTGTTCCAGGTGTGGGGGATGTTGACAGGCACAGTTTTGCCGTCAAAGCCGGTAAACTGCCAGTTCTGATTCAGATTGATAATCTGCCGCATGGAACTCCTCCTTAGTATAATCGGGTTTGTGCTGCAGACATGAAATATATACGATAATATTTCGCCGCACTGCCGAGTATTCGACATTTTGCACAGTTATTTATACTTTACCATGGGAAAGCCGGAATGAAAAGGTCTGTGTCTTGAAATACAGGATTCCTACCGAAAACAGAAGAATTATCCATTCACGGCATTATTCAAACGTGAATAGCCAGTATTGCTTACGAAATAGATGAAAAAACGCCACGGCCGATAACGACCGTGGCATTTTTAATCAATCAGTCAGGAATCAGGCGCTCTTCTTGGTGTAGACAGAAATCTCGCCAACCAGGAAAGCAGCGGCCATGAGGCCAACGAAGGTGAAGAACTTGGGGTCAAATGCCTTCTCATCGATGCCGTACATAACGTCAACCACATACCAGTAGCACTTATGGACGAACATAGCGATTGCCACGCCGGAACCGGCAGTGAC
>JAZRVZ010000179.1:0-19879 GCA_045599425.1 Bacteroidaceae bacterium
CCTTTTATATTATATACGCGCAAAGAAAAGGGGGCGAAAATGCAGAGTGTATGATAATCATACACAATACTGTATGAAAATCATACACTTTTATTAAAATAACGTAATGAAGCATGTTTTTTCTTCATTTGGCAATGCTGATTGAAACTTTTTGTTTAACTTTGCAACAAATCAAAGCTATTCGCATATTATGGCAGTTAATGATTATGTAATGGTTCCCCCTCATGTGTCCCATTATCAGGATTGGGCCAAAGGGCAGATTATTGAGGTGGAGGATAATCCATTCCGTGGCACTGTCATCGTTGTTCGCATGGAGAATGGTGATATCTTCTGGGATGTGGCAGATTATTTCAAGAAAGAGGCTTAACGAAGTCTGTTCGTGATATACGCGGATTTAAGGTTGAAGAATGGTCTGATTTTACGGATTTTATCAAAAAGTAATATTACAAACAAGCGTGCAGAGGCGTCTCCCTGCACGCTTTCTTTCTTCTATTCGCTCTTCATCACATCGGCGGGGTTCTCGCGTGCTGCCTTGCGTATCTGCCACCAGATGGTGAGGAGGGTGAGCAGGAGCATGAGGAGGGCGGCACCGAGGAAGTACCACGGAGTGAGGGGGACGTGGTGGGCATAGCCCTGGATGTAGAAGTGGAGGGCATAGATGGCCAGGGGAGTGCCGGTAAGGATCGCCACGCCGAGGGCGATGAGGTAGCGACGGGCGATGAGGCGGAAGATGTCCTTGAACTTTGCCCCGTGCACCTTGCGGATGGCAATCTCACGACGGCGACTTCGCACATCGTAGAGCGAGATGCCGAAAAGGCCAAGGCAGGAGATGAGGATGGAGAGCAGGGCAAAGGTGGTGAAGATGCGAGCTACACGGGCATCCTCGGCATAGATGTCGGCTATCTCGTCCTCGATGAACCTGTGAGGCATCACACTGCCCGTGCCGTTCTCCTCCTCGTACAGCTTTTGCAGGAATGCCATTGCCTCCTTTCGCTTGCCCGGCTGATACTTGGCCAGAAAGTAAGTAAATTCGGTAAACTCCGGGGCTGTGATTGTGATAACGAACGGGATGTCCTCCATGCCAAGATGCGTCAGGCAGAGGTCGTCATAGACACCCACGATGGTATAGGCTGGGTTTTCGGACGTGTACTCTCCGTTCTCGTCCAGTCCGTACCACAACCGACTCTGGGGCTGGATATGCGTGGTGGCAATGTCCTTTACCCCCAACTTCTCCCTGGCGCTACGCGACAGAAACATTCGGTATGATTTGTATGTGTCGTCACGCTCTGCATTGGGCTTCTGACCCTCAAGCAATTTGAGTCCGTACATTTCTATCAGTTCGGGATAGAGCTGTACTTCGGCAATCGGCTGATAGTCAGCGCCAGGAAGGTCTGCCTTGAGCATGATACCCCAGTTGTCGTCCAGTTGGACCTTCTTCGCTGTCAGCGAGGCCGATTCGTGACCATAACTGCACTGCGTGAACAGGGGTGATTCCTTGATGCGACGCATATAATCTACGCTGTGCTCACTGGCTCTGTACCGCGCATCCATGCGATGTTCAAATTCCTCATTAGTCATTCCTCCCGTTTTCGGATTGTGAATGGCTGGGAAGAGATCGAACCATACGATGTTCTCGGTGTTGTACCCCATATCGGAGTGCAGCATGAAATACAACTGACGCAGGGAATAGGAACTGACGACGAGGAGAAAGAAGGTGAAAGTGTACTGCAACCACAAGGAAACGCTGCGCGAGAGGCTATGCACCTTGTTGCGCTTCATGTCATCGTCGGTACCCTTTTTGCGACTCCACAGTGTCACGGAAAGGCTTACCACGAGAGGCAACAGGAGAGCGATGAACAGCGACATGGAGAGGTCGAACCCCGGCGAGGAGAGCAGTTGCACATCATAATACTTCACAAGCAAGGGCGAGGCAAGACTCACGACTGCCCATGCCACTCCCACAGCACATGCTGTCAGGAGGAAGTTCTCCATGAAGATCATCCAGAACACATCCGAGGTGCTTGCACCGAATATCTTACGCACGGCAATTCCCTTGCGACGGTGAATGGCAAGGATGGAGAAGATGTTGAAGTAGTTGAACAGTCCCACCAATAGCAAGAGCAAGGCACCGCCGACGAGGAAGGCAATGTTCTGCCTGTTGCCCATGGGATAGTATTTGTCTCCATCGGGAGCATAGTCCTTCACCGGGCTGTCCAGATACACCTCGTCAAGTGGGAAGAGCTGGTAATGACGAATGTACTTTTCCGAAGTGTGACCAAAAGTTTCTGTAAAAGACTTCTGGCGTCGGTTATATTCCTTGTAATCGGCGCCTTCCTTCAGACGGACTAAGCTCCAGCCTACGTACATCAACTCCTTAATGTCCTTGTGCAAGAGTATGTCAAAACCGAAGCAGTACTTGGTGTCGGGTTGCTCCACTACACCCACCACAATCAGGGTTTTATCATCGTGTATCAGTGTCTTGCCCACGGCCGACTCTCCCGGCCATAGTCGTTCTGCCAGGTCACGGGTGATGACAGCATCTGTCATTTCTTTCAGCGTCAAATTGCCCTCAACCAATTTGCGAGGCAGCATACGCAGAAACATACTGTCGGCTACAATGGCATCCACCAGATAGTGCACCTCGTCACTCACGACGTCCAATCCGCCGTATGCGCAGCAGAAACTTGTGAAGCACTCCACATCAGGGTCGGCAAAGGGATCCTCCCAGTTGTCTATGCCATTCATGTTCCTGCCCTCGTCGTGGGCATAATGGATGTTGTCTTCATATCCACCATGATTGACAAGGAGGTATGTACGGTCGAGTTCGGGCACATAGTGATTGACCGTAAGTTCCTGATGCACATAGCGAGCTATAATG
Organism: Bacteroidaceae bacterium; assembly: GCA_045599425.1. Lineage (GTDB taxonomy): Bacteria > Bacteroidota > Bacteroidia > Bacteroidales > Bacteroidaceae > Physcousia. The sequence goes on from JAZRVZ010000179.1 coordinate 2,879, forward strand.
ATAGCACCGGTGAGACTCACCACGAGTCCCACAAAATTGATGAAGGTGTAGGTGCGCATGCGGGTAAGGCTTCGCAAGGCGTGTTTGAGGATGTAGGTTTTCATCATGACACTTTCGATTCTGATTTCTACTGCAAATGTACACCTTTTATATTATATACGCGCAAGGAAAATGGGAAGAAAATGCAAAGTGTATGATAATCATACACCATACTGTATGAAAATCATACACATTGGAGGTGTTGCAGAGGCTTTGGTAATACTTTTTTGCGTATTTCTTGCCTATATCGGCAAAAACCATTACTTTTGCATGGTATTTAACAACAAAACTTGCCGATAGATGGATTTCATCTCTGTAACAGAATTTGCGAACAAACATGGCATCTCGGAGCGAACAGCCCGAAACTATTGTTCCTTGGGAAAGATTGAAGGCGCTTTTCTTACTGGTAAGACATGGAACATTCCTGCCGATGCAGATCTGCCACAGCGAAGGGCTCATGCCATAAAGAATCCGTTGCTTGACATCCTGCGTGAGCAGAAGTCTATGCGACTGAAGGGGGGAATCTATCATCGGGTGCAGATAGACCTGACCTACAACTCGAACCATATGGAGGGATCACGTCTGACGCACGAACAGACGCGCTTTATCTTTGAAACCAATACCATAGGAGTCACAGAAGAAAGCGTCCGTGTGGATGACATTGTGGAGACAACGAATCACTTCCGGTGTATCGACCGGATCATCGATATGGCCAGCGATAAACTTAGCGAAAGACTCATCAAAGAGTTGCACCAGATGCTGAAAGTAGGCACAAGCGACAGTCTGAAGGAATGGTTTCGTGTGGGCGAATACAAGAAGTTGCCCAACGAGGTGGGTGGCATGGAAACATGTGCCCCAGAGCGAGTGGCGAACAAAATGAACCTTTTGCTTAGGTCGTACAATGGCAAGAAGCGACATACGCTGGAGGACATCATTGATTTCCACCAGCGCTTTGAGAGCATTCACCCTTTTCAGGATGGCAATGGCCGTGTCGGACGTCTCATTATGTTCAAGGAATGCCTCGCCAATCGTATCACTCCATTCATTATCACAGAGGAGCTAAAGCAGTTTTACTATCGTGGCCTGGCTCAGTGGGGCTCTGTTCCCGAATATTTGTTAGACACTTGTCGCTCGGCTCAAGACGATTTCCGTGCCCTGCTGGCTTATTTTAGGATCAAAGAATAGCCAAACAAAAGATGAGCGTGCAGAGGTTCTTTCCCTGTACCCCTGTACGCTCATTTTCTTTTTAGTCTTTCTTGATCACATCCGCTGGATTGGTACGCGACACCCTGTAGATCTTCTCGCCGATGGTGAGGAGGGTGATGAGCGTGACGATGAGGAGGCTCGACACGATCCACTCGCAGGCGAGGGAGATGACATTTGCCTCTACCCGCATGATATTCATAATCATGGTGCCCAGAGCAATGCCAAGGGGAACTGCTATGATGGCAGAGATGATAAGTATGCGCAGATAGTAGCGACTGAAGAGGCGGATGATGTCCCACACCTTGGCGCCATGCACCTTGCGGATGGCTACCTCCTTCTCACGGCCACGGGTGTCGAGCGAGACGTTGGAATAGACACTGATGACGATGCAGAGAAGGCTGATGACGGTGAGCAACCAGCAGAGCTGCTGCAGCATCTCCGCCCAACGCACCAGGATGAACCATGTGTCATAGACGTTCGCTATCTCCAGCGGCATCAGGTTCTTGGGACACTTCTCGTGGTACAGTTCGTTCAGTTCGTCGGTAAGCTGGGCATAGCGATGGGCTTTCGGACGGAGGATATGATAATAAGCTTCTGTGCCATTCCATAGTGCCAGTGTCTCGCGCAGGATGTTCTCATCGACTTCGGGTACTATCATAAAGTATGAAGGCAAAGTATATCCGAACACATCATGCCATACAGGCACATAGCCAATGCTTACATATTCCTGCCCGTCGGCAAGCACTCTTCTATGCCTTCTCGCTCCCTCTTCTGCCTGCAACGATCGGGCCATGCGGTCGGCATTCTCCGGACGTACAAAGACGGGAACCATTGTCTCACGATCCATGCCATCATACTCTGCAACGGGACGAAGTCCCATAGCCAGGAAGTACTGCTCGTTGGCCGATGCCACAGTATATATGTAGCCCATTGGCATATTGTCATCGTTCATGAGTGTCGCCATATTGACGTATAGCATGGTGTCAATTTCCGTGAAAGAGAGATGTTCGGAAACCAACAAGCCTCCAGCCTGCTCCATGCTCGGCAGAGAAGCCAACTCGCTGTTTGTGAAATACTGGAGGCGGTTCGATTGCGTAGCTCCGCTGACCACCACATCCATATTGCTGGCACGCTTTATTAGCATGCATTGCTTGATGTAGCTCGGATCCTCAGGTACGTGGAAGGTACGTGCTGCCTGTTTGGTATAGTAATAGGTGCCCAGTATCACCGCAAGCAGAAAAATGCAGAAAACGTACTGAATGACAAGCATCACGCTCCGGCCAGTGTGGTTGATGCGATGGCTGCGACCCACCGTCATGCCAAGCGGAGCATGAAGGGCGCGACGCACGGCAAGGGCTGCAATGACAAGCGTCAGCAGAGTGGCAAGGAGAGAGATCCACAGTTCGCGACGGTATATGATCTCCATGTCTACATATAGGGTGTCGTTCACCACCTTATACAGGATGGGTAAGGCATAGTCTGCAACCAACGTAGTGATGCCAAAGGCAACCAACGTAGTGAGGATGAACACGATGATCACCTCAATGGCCAGAAGCCAGAATAGCTGCCAGGGGCGTGCCCCCACACAGCGGCGCAAGGCCATCTCACGACTGCGAAGGTGGAACAACTGCAGTTGCATCTTCAGGAAGCCCAACAAACCGATAATCAGCACGATGCTACCCAGGAACAAGAACAGTCCGCAGAGCACCGTGATCTTCACCATGCCGGATGTGTCAACAACCCAGACAAATGGGAAACGATCGGTGTAGATTTGTTGAAGGTCTGCGTCGAGATCGGCTCGTGTCTTTCCCTTTGCCAGAACCACGTTCAGCGAGTAAACATCAGTTTTGAACTGGCTCAGGAAGGGCGTGTCACTGACAATGAACATACCTTCCAGCTGCCCACGCATACTGGAGCGAACCACATCGCTGACGGGGCCGGTAAAGACTCGGTCGGCCCTCACACTCGCATGCCAGCCTACGGGATTAGTCGTGCCTCCGAGTGTCTTCTTCCACAATCCGTCAGGCATGATGATGGTGCCAGGCTTAAGACGCCCTATCGGCTTGCCCGTGATGGCTGAACAGTAGCCATAATGATGCAGATATTCAGGGCTGATAGCAGTGAGCCCTCCTACCAATTCCCACTCTTTGCCATCCTGGTCTGTCAGCGTCCATGCTGCCTCTACCAGGTTCTCGTCTTTGAGAAGAAGGTGCTGGATAGATGCCGGCTTCTGATCTATCAGATTCTGGAAAGCTTCCGGGTCAAGTGGTTTGGTAACTACGGATTCTTTACTTTCACGGAAATCAACCCGAGTGCATTCGTTGTCGTTGAAATCTTCGTAGTTGAGCTCCCACAAAGCAGAGACAAAATGGAAGGTCACGGTGAAGCAGACGATGCCTACCGCCAGACAGAGGATGCTGATGACGTTCTGCATCTTATACTTCAACAGATTGCGAACAGAGGTGCGCAGGTTGCTTAGGAAAAGTTTGATGTTCATGCTTTCTTTTGCCTTGTTTCTTACTGCAAATTTACACCTTTTATATTATATACGCGCAAGGAAAATGGGGCAAAAATGCAAAGTGTATGATAATCATACACAATACTGTATGAAAATCATACACTTTTTGGGGGAGGTGGAAGTCGTTATGAACGTAATGGTGTCATTGCTTGGTGATCTTCATCATGATGCTGTGCATCTCGTCGATCACCTCATGGCGTTTGTAGTAAAGGTTCTGCATTTGCTCCTTGATGACACCTTTAACTTCATTATTAATAGTCAAGCTATAATCCTCTCTCAGCTTCTCGATATCTTTGTCGTATTTTTCATTTAGATTATTCAGAAATTTCAGCTTAGCCATGATCTTATCTGACGGATGCCAATCCTCACCACCTTGTGGGTATGCCTTGACCTCAACATTCGACTCGTCGTTATCCTTCTCAATGAGGTCTGGACGGCGGTTGGTGAGGAAGTAGAGCGCACCGTTAATCGTTGCAGCATCCTCAACGTTCCATTTCACTGCATAGAAGTCACGCATCGAGGGGTTTTCCATGTTCTTCACCTCCATATAGACGAGTTGCCCGTCGGTATTCGGAGTGAGCAGATTGATGGCCTTGCCTGGTGCTATCAACGTACTGAAATTTTCACCATACATCTGGCCTTGCAGGTAACCGCAGGAATAGCTGATGTTGCAAGACTGGAAGACTTGCTTGGCCTCTTCTATGAGTTCCTTGATGCTGGTCTCTTCCTCCGTTCTTGACGAAGGGGCTTTCTCGACAAACATGCGATCATCTATGTTTGCCACAAAGGGAATGATGTTCAGGCTCGAGACGAGTGCGCCGGATTCGGGTTGGCGCACCACCTCGGTCTGCACGTTATCCTTCAGCCCGAAGAGTTTGGCTATCTTGTTCATGATCACCGTGGCATCCCACACTTCCGGTTGCATTTTCTTGGGACCGATAGGATAAATTATCTTTAGCCTACTGGCTTCCATCCACAGTTCATCGAATTCGGGATAGTCTGCTACGGTGTCGGGGGCTTCCACCACTTTATCTACATTTGCCTTTTTGGCAACGCCTTTTTGCTTCTTTTGTGCCTGAAGGCTGCCAAAGGCCACGACTGATGCGATGAGGATTAATGCTATTCGTTTCATAATCTGTATGTTTTGATGGTTTCTTTTATTGTAATATCTATTAATTGAACGCAAAGACGCGAAGACGCAAAGATTATTTTAGTTCTCTGCTGACTCTTAAATAATAAAAACTTTGCGTCTTCGCGTTCAAAAATTAATTTATAGAACATCTCTTATAATTTGCAGGACTCTTATTCCCTGCATTTTGACAGGAGTCAAAAGCCGGAGGATAGGGGTGGCTATTCCATGCTGGCTGTCCGTCGCCTGTCTGCCTCCAGTATCTCGCGCTCCAGCTGTATCCATTCCATGTACTTCTCGTGGGCTCGCCGTTTGAGCACCTCGATCTCTTCGGGCGTATATTCCAGGCGCTCGGGATGGGTGATGATGATGTTTGCAGGAGGCTCCTTTTCCGTCGTTTCCACGGCTGCCAACTGGGCCTTGTCATCGGGCTGAGAGGGGAGAGGTTCGTTGATGTCCTGCTCATCACTAATCTCCTCTTCTACGGCCAAAGTCGGAATGTCTGCCTTTGCCAGCAGACGTTCTGCCTTGGGTTGCCCTACGATGTGAGGCTGGTCAGGTTCTTCTTCCTTTGCTGTTGGCAACTCCTCTGCGAGCAGTTCGGTGGAAGTGGAGTCGGGCAGAACGTGAGCCACTTGTTGCTCACCTCCTTGCTGGAGGCTCTCCTCCTTGGGTGGCGTGAGGAAGATGAACATGGCTCCGGCAATGCAGGCGGCAGCCACGTAGGGCCAGAGACGGATGGTGCGGCGGGGACGGACCACCTTGTCGTATTCCTCGGTATAGTCCACTGCGAAGATGTCCTCCTTGTCCGTCTCCTCTCCTGCATAGGATAGCAGATCGAGTACGGTTCGCTCGTCCTCTGTCAGCTGCGACTGAGACATGCTGAGCAGCAAGCGCCTGAGCTCCTTTTCCTCCACGGCGGTGGTCTCACCGGCCAGATATTTATTTAATAATGTATGTCTCATAACCTTGTCTTCGTTTTTCGTTTTGAGGATTATAGTATTGATGTATAGAGTAATTTCCTTATAACCTTATAACCTCATAACCTCACAACCTTATAACCTTACAACCTCACAATCTTATTTTCTTTATCAGTTTCTTTCTTGCCATCGACAGCATGCTCCTGACGGAGTTCAGCTTGATGCCCGTGACCAGTGCTATCTCCTCAGCATCGAGTCCCCGGTCCTGGGTAAGGCGGATGATGCGCTGTTCCGAACGGGTGAGAGTGCTGATGGCCTGTTCTATCATCATGCGCCGTTCCTGGGTAAGCAATGCTTCGTCGGCGCCACCCGGACCTGCCTCTCTCCGTGCACCGTCCTCCAATGACAGGTGTTGCCGGAGTCTCTGCTTGCGGGCCATCGATACGCACTGGTTCTTGGTGGCCTTGATGGCCAGAGCGCGAGCCTGCTCCATGTTAGTCGAAGGGTCATCATCCGGCTTCCACTGGCGTTGCCACATCTTGAGCAGTACCTCCTGCACGGCATCCTCGGCATCCTCCTCGTTGTGGAAGAAATCGAGTGCCACCCTCATCATCTGAGGGCGCAACTGCAAGGCTATATGTTCAAACTCTGTGGCTGTCATCTGTACTATAAACGCACAAGGGTGGGATTTGTTAAGTAAAAAATCGGATTATTTTTATCATTCAACTTGATTGAACGAAACTTTTTGAATGCAGAACACTTTGATTATATGGCGTACTACAAAAGAGCGTGCAGAGATTTTACCCTGCACGCTCGTATGCTTCTGAGTGATTCATCGTCTATCCTTCGTGAGCTCTGTCCATCCATGAAAGGGCATGATGCGTAACGATTTTATGGAGTACATTTGGTAAGTTCGGACGCTGTCAACCTTGTCCATGTTCATTCCCAGAGCCTTCGTCTCGTCTGCGGTGCGCTTGATGATGTTTGACCTCTCCCACAGTTCGTCGTCGAATCCAGCCTTGTCAATCGAACTCAGCAGATTTTCGTTCAGGCGTTTGCCTTTATCCTTGTTTTGAGCCTCCTCTGCGGTGCCATTGCTCTGTCCCAGGCCAAGGTCAATGTCGTCCACCTTCATCAGTATGCCTAATGCCCTGAATCCCAGTCCACGGCTATACATGTCGCAAGCCATGCTGACAACCTCCGTATAACCCTTGCTGTGGTCAAAACTCATGCTGATTTTCAACGTGTTTATTGCCGATGTGGAGGTGCCCCGGTCGTGAGCCACTTGCAGCATCAGGTTCTCCACCAAACCGTTGAATCGTAGAGGGTGCATGGTATCGGCATCAACATACAGATAGCCGATGACGATGCATGAGCTCTCAAACGATTTCGCCCGCTTGATGGTAAACCGGTAGTACTCCTTGCCCGTGCTGTCGCTCAGTCTCTGCACCGTGACATCATAGTGTTCGCGCAGCAAGGCCCTCGTCTGGAACTGCTGCAGGGGCGTGATGCAGTTATCCCAGAATTTCGACTGCCTCAGCCATGGCCCGGCCTCCAGGATGTGGTGGAAGTTCATCGCACTGATCTTCTCCAGCTCGCCTTCACCCTTTGCGGTGCTGTGCCCGTATCGACCCCTCACCACCCTCGGTTCACGCAGGTGTCCCATCGAACGTGCCGTCAAGAAGGCCTCCGTCAGTTCCTGCTCCTCTTTGTAATAGCTGATCATGCGCATGAAGTATTGCGATTCCTCCTTCTTGTACTTGCCGTGTTCCTTCTTCAGCAGTTTGTTCACCTTCATCAGCAAGGCATCGCCGGGCATCACCGTCACTTCGCCCAGCGTATTGTCCCATGGTTTGAGTACGACGGGGTCGGTCAGCTCGCGAGCCTTGATGGAGCGCTTCTCGTAGCCCACGAAACTGAAGCACAGCACGTCATTGGCATCGACCTGCAGCTGGAAGTCACCTTCATGGTTGGTGATACTTATCTTCTTGCTCTGGCTGGCTTCGATTCTCACGTAGGGAAGTTTCTCGCCTGTCTCTGCATCGATCACACTGCCTTCCACCTTTATCTGCTGGGCAAAGGCAAGGCTGCAGGAAAGCAGGGACAGGAAGAGTATAAGGATATTTCTCATGACATTGGTTCTATATGTCGTGCAAAGGTATGCTTTTTCCTATAAAGGAAAAGATATAGCATCGTGGATTATGCCACGCGTGTGTACTCTTCTCCAAGCGCACGGATGGCGGCCAAGATTTGGGCTTCGCGCTCTGCGGATGGTTTCTTGAATCCATTGATGTAGTTGCGTAGCAAAGATGCGTTTATTCCTACCCGTTTGGCAAATTCAGCCACATTGAGTTCCTTGTGAGTTAGGAAGAAACGCTGCATGGGTGTTGGTTCTGCATCTTCGTATTCAAAGCTTTCGAAACTGATGTCTGTATCAAGGGTACGCCAATGAATGCCGTCAAAACCCATCTTATAGGCCATACGTTCCTCCTCGCTTGCCTCTTTGAGACGAGCATACCAAAGCAAAGACTGCCTGAGAACTCTTCCGTCTTCTGTCTCAGCATAGATATAATCTGCATCAAACCAAATCCTTTTCATGATTTCAAATATTTCCGTGTTATTCAACATCCTCACCGAAGTGCTCCTTCCAAACCTCAACAATGAGATCCTTGTGTTCCTTCAGTGCTTTTACGATTTTCTTTTTGCTACTTGCCTTGACTTTTCCCTTCTCCTTTCTCAAGATAAACTCTCCATCTATCAAGTCATAGATTACAAGTCCTTCCTCACCCTCAACATGGATATGGATAGGTTCATGTTCCTTGCTATAGAAATAGAATGAGTATCCAAAGAGATTGAAGACTTCTGGCATCGTAATTTGTATCTTTTGGCGCAAAGATAGGTATTATTTTTGATACCACAAAGCAAATACGTTATTTTTCACGAATCTTCTAATCATTATCTCTTATTCGCTCTTTATCACATCGGCAGGGTTTTCCCGTGCCGCCTTGCGTATCTGCCAGATGACGGTGAGGAAGATGAGGGCCAGCATGGCGAGGAGGATGGCGGGATAGATCCACCAGTAGACGGGGGCTTGCTTGGCATACTGCATGAGCCACTGGTGCATGAGGTAGTAACCTACGGGGAAGGCGATCACGGCACTCGCGAGGAGCAGGTAGAGGTACTCGCGGAGGAACATACGGATGATGGTGACGGTATGGGCGCCATGCACCTTGCGGATGGCTATCTCCTTGCGACGGCGCTCACAGGCCAGGCTCACCATGCCGAAGATGCCGAAGATGGCGATGAGGACGCACACGGCGGTGACGAGCATGAGTAGGCGAACGAGGGTGTGCTCGGACTTGAGGTAATCCTCGTAAATGGCTTCGGAATTGACAAGTATCAAATACATGCTCTCATCGTCCCCATAGAGCTTCTGCCTGGTCTTCTCCACCAACTTCTCTTTCAGTTTCCTGACATCAGTGCCTTCCTTCCACTGGATGGGGAAATCTACATAGAACCAATTATTGAAGTTGGGCTCTTCATTGTACACGAACTCCATAGGTTGGGTGGGCGTAGTGGGTGACATGTAGGACAGATCCTTCACGATGCCCTTGATGGTATAGACATGCTTGTCGTATTCGTTAGTATTGCGATACTGTCCGCCCACCTTGCCTTGCTCGCCCAGCAGCTTTGCCAGCGACTCGTTGATGCACACCAGTGATTCGTCGTCCTGGCTGCTGATGAACTCGCCGTCCACCATCTGCATTTCCATGAAGCGGTAGTAATGTTCGTCAGCTTGGACGGAGAGTATCTTGTGCGCCTGACCATCCTCCATCGCAATCTCCCGCGTACCCTGAAAACCATTGGAAATGGGATAGGTGTAGCCTACGAGGAACTGCTCCAGTTCAGGCCATTGCTTCAATTCATCTGCCAGGCGCTTGACATACGATGCATTAGCATCATCTTCTACCGATCTGCTAAACTCAATGTAGCCACGGTTGTGCTTGTTGAACCCCATGTCGGGCGAATGGAGGAGAAACTGAATCTGGTTCATCATCATGACGGAGCAGAATACGGTGGCCATACTCACCGCCAGCTGCAGTATCATCAATCCGCCACGCACGCCACCCAGCAGACTGCGGCTTTCGGGACGCTTGCGCTTGTCGAGTGCCTGCTGCAGTTGCTTGCGACAGCAGAAATAGACAATGAGGGCTGTAGCCAAGAGCGAGACGAGGGCAGCAGCCAAGGCGAATACCAGGAACCAAGCGATGAAGAACCAATCTGACTCATTGAAAATACAGCATACCTCCTTGAAATCCTCAATCGTAAGGCTCACAATCCCTGTTGCTATAAGTGTGGAAATGACAAGGATAATGATCAGTTCTGTAGCAATGAGCGTGATGAGATTGCCCATCGAAGCGCCATGCACGTAGCGCAGAGCCAGTTCGCGCTGACGGATGCGGGTGACGAGCATCGTGAAGTAGTTGAACATGGCACAGCAGATGACGATGATGCCCAGGACGACGAACAACTGCAGGTGGTTCTGCTCCACCTCCTTGTTCACAAAGTTTGTGTGCTCACGTAGCTGGCTGAGTGGAAGGAGGTTGTAGGAGTGTTGCTGTGTATAGGTAATATTGTTTTTCTCGCCGGTCTCTGCGTCGTATGTCTCATGACTAAATGTTGCCTCTTCGTGCTCTATCGCTTTCTTGAGCGCTGCCATATTCTCGGGCTTCACTCTGGCGAAGGTGGTCATGACGATATAACCTGTAGTGTCGTATTGTTTCAGGTCGATGCCCTTCAGGAAGTCATAGGGGAAGGAGGTTGGCCTCTGTGGATCTTCGACGATAGCCACCACGGTGACATAGTATTTTTTGCCGTAGTAATCGAACCAGACTTTCTGCCCTACAGCATTCTTGCCATGAAAGAGATTCTCTGCCATCGAACGGGTAAGCGCCACCTCTTCATACTTGAGGTTCAGTTGCTTCCGTCCGTCAAGAACCTTGATGCCCAGCATCTCCTGCACATTGTTATCAATCTCCAAACTGGCTCCATTGAAACTTTCCTCAGCCTCTGGCGACACCTTAAAGGCGCCTCCACTAATCATCATTCGCGACAGCAATTCTATCTGAGGATGTGCTTCCGCCAGGCGTCCCGCATCGGGATAGGACAGATCGTTTGAAAATCCTCCCTCCATATAGTACCCCGAAGCACCTGCATACTGCACCAGATACACATCATCGTGCTCGGGCCACCAGGTGTCATAACGAGTCTCATACCTCAGCCACAGTGCCGAGAGTGCGAAACATACCATGCCTACCGTCAGCGAGAGGATGCTGATGGAGGTCTGCAACTTGTACTTGAGGAGATTGCGTCATGCAATCTTGAGGTTGTGAGATAACTTGCTCATATATTTATAAACGAATTGTTGCCACTTTTATTTTATAACCAGTTCTTCTATTTCTCCAAATTTGTCGTATCCACTAATGAGGACACGGTCACCAGGCTTCAGACCAGAGAGGACCTCGTACTGCTGAGGGTTCTGCCGACCAATCTCGATGTCCACCTTGTGGGCCGTCTTGCCATCGGGCGAGAGGCGGTAGATCCATCGGCCGGAGGTGGCCTGGTAGAAGTCACCACGGGGGATGATGACGGCTGTCTCGGGACGGCCCAGCTCTATCTGCACGCGATAGCTCTTGCCGAGGCGGATGTTAGAAGGCTTCTTGCCGGTGAAGACGAGGTCGCAGACGAAGTTGCGGTCTTTCACCTCCGGGACTACCTTGCTGATGCGCAGGGGGAAGGAGGTTTTGAGGTCATGTGGTTTTGAGGTTTTAAGGTTTTGGGACGATGAACGATCCTGGTAGCTGATGTGGGCAGGCAGGCCCGTGGTGATGCGGTCTATGTAGTACTCCGACAGGGTGGTGTGCACCTTGTACTCTGTGAGCACCTTGATCTCGCCGATGCTGGAACCGGCCGATACCTGCTGCCCGATGGCCACATTGACAAAGCTGAGCTGGCCGGCCACGGTGGCACGCACCACAAGCTGTTCCGTTCGCTTCTCCGAACGGGAAAGCCTGGTGCTGGCCGAACTGCGGTTGGCCTGCAGCATCTCCCGCTTGAGCTGTGTGGCCACAGAGTCGTGGTGCAGGCTCTGCATCTGCAGTTGTGCCTTGCGATGCTGATAGGCATAGTCCTCCTCGATGACATCCAGTTCGGCCTTGCTCTTGATGCCCATCCGGTACTCCTCACGACTCTGCTTCAAAGACTTGTCGAGGCTTGCCATCTGATGCTCGGCATCCAGAGCTTGCTGGCGAAGCGTGATGGAGCGTTGCTGCATCTCTATCTCCTGCTCCTGATAGTTGCGCTGCTGATTGGCCCAGTCGGCCTGCTCATCGTCGATGGTGCGTAGGAGCTCGGGATTGGAGAGCACAAGGATGGTGTCGCCCACCTCCAGCATGGCACCCTCCTCAGCCACGATGCGCTCCACAAATCCGCTTTCGAGGGCATTGACCTGGATGGTCTGGATGGGTTGCACCACTCCCTCCACATCGACATACTCCAGGAAGGGAGCCTCTGTGGTTTCAGCTATCTTGTAGTCCTCTGCCTCTATCTGCAACTGGCGGGGGCCGAGGGCAAGAACGACGACATAGATGGCAAAGGCAAGGAACAGCGTGCCTGCCAGCAGGTAGTAGCGGTACTTGACGTACCAGGGACGAGGGGTGAGTTGGATATCCATTTTGTTTAATTCATAATTCTTAATTCATAATTCATAATTGCCATGTGGGACGGGATGTTACTCAATTGGCAATTCCTCCGTTATGGGCATGTTCCTTTCAAAATCAAAAGCAGTCATGCTGCGGAGGGTGTAGTAGAGACTCCAGTAGGTGCGGAGGGTGGAGAGGCTGTTGCGCTTGGCTGCGTTCTTCTCGCCCGTGGCAGCGTTGAGGTCGAGGATGCTGCTGCGTCCCATGATGTAGAGGCGACGCGCCACGGCATGGCGCTGCTCGGCACGCTGGTCGGTGAGCGAGGCGATGCGGACGCGGCGGGCCTGCATGTTGAACTGCATGACGAGTTTCTCCACATTCTGACGGAAGTCGTTCATGCCCAGCTCTGCCTGTGTCTCCGTGAGGGCAAGCTGTGACTGGGCCACCTTCACACGCCCTTTGCCTCGTCCCCAGTCGAGGATGGGGAGAGAGAGGGAGACGCTGGCGTACTCCTGGTTTTGGGGATGGCGGTAGGAACTTGGCACATCCCGTCCCGTCTGTGAGAGGCCGAACTGCATGTAGAGGTCGGCACGAAAGCCACGGTTGGCCTTGGCCTGTGCCAGATGGCTCTCGCTCTCTTTCCGTATGAGCTGGTAATAGTCGGGGTCGGGGCTGTTCTGTAGGGCAAGTTCCATGGCATGCTGGAGAGGCACCTCAAACTGCGGTACGCTGTCGGGCATGATGAGGCTCAGCATCACCGTCTGCTCCAGTCCTAAAAACGAACGCACGCTCTGCATCACCTCGTGGAGGTTGATCTCGGCATCCATCACGCTGGTCTCCTCGTTCAGTCGGTTGATCTCCAGCTGAAGCATCTCATTCTCAGTGATGGTGCCTATCTGGTAGCGCCCCTGTGCCATGCTGTAGAGCGTGTCGGCCGAGGCGAAGTTCTGGCGTGCCATGTCCAGTTCTGTCTGTGCCGAGGCCAGCGAGAAGAAGTAGTTGCAAGTGGTGGCGGAGATGATCTCCATCGTCTCTGCGTATTGCTTCTTAGCCTCGCGATAGCGGAGCGGTTCGATACGGCGGTCCCATTTCAGGGCGTTGTAGCCAAAGAGGCTCTGCTCATAGCCGATGACCAGGGGCTGGCTGCTGTAGGCTCTGGTCTTATGCTGGAATTCATCGAGCCTGTTGAGCGTGCTCTTCAGAAAGAAACTGCCACCCGTGAGGCTGATATTCTGGTTGACCTTCAGCGTGAGGTCTGCCCCGAACTGATCCTGCTTCAGCCACATAGCCGTTCCGTCAGGTTGCGTGATTTTGTTCACCTCTTTATTTATATAAGGTGTACTGCTGAGGGTGACCGACGGCAGGTAGTTGGCCTGATGGTAGCGGTAGTTCCAATAGGCCGAGAGGAAGGCGTTGCGTGCGCTCTGCACCGAGGGCGACTGCTGCTGGGCAAGACGTATGGCATCCTGGAGTCCCAGCATCAGGGTGTCGGCCTCGGCGGCAAGCATGCTCTGGCAGATGGTCAGCAGAAGTAGGATTGTGGTCTTCTTCATCGTAGGTTGGTTTTTCTGCTGCAAAGGTATCTCTAATAGGACTGCGAACCATGCCTTTTACGGCCTCCGAAGGCGGATTGTATGATAATTATACACAATACTGTATGAAAATCATACACTTTTCTCTGGTAGAGGGTAGAAAGTTATCGCTATCGTTATCGTTATCGTCAAATTTCCATTATCTTTGCAACATGAATACAACTTACGGTACCATACTCGTCGTCGACGACAATCCTGCCATACTCACGGCCGTGAAGATATGCCTTGAGGGAGTGTTTGAGCGCATCGTCACCCTTTCCAGGCCCGATGCCATCCTGGCTACCATACAGCAGGAGCATATCGACGTGATACTGCTCGACATGAACTTCACCTTGGGCGTGAACTCTGGTCAGGAGGGCATGATATGGCTGTCTGCCATCCATCGCAAGCATCCCGACATCCCCATTGTGCTGATCACTGCCTATGCCGATGTGCAGCTCGCCGTGAGGGGCTTGAAGAGCGGGGCCGTGGACTTCATCACCAAACCCTGGGACAACGACGACCTCATCCGCAAACTCAAGGATGCCATCGACAAGACACAGGAGGTCCAGTCGCTCGACCAACTGGAAAGGGAGCACATCAAGAAGGTGGTGGACAAGTGTCACGGCAATCTGAGCAAGGCGGCCGAACTGCTCGGCATCACGAGACAAACGCTGTATAACAAGTTGAAAATTAAAAATTAAAAGTTAAAATTGGGCTGGGTGTAGACGTCGCGATGAGCTGGCTGGAGACTATACTTTATGTTGTCCTTCCCCTCTGTGGAGTGGGAGGGGGGCTGCTGTTTTATCGTCATCAGTGCCTGCTGAGGGAGAGGGCACAGCTGATGCGCGATGCCATACGCCATCGTGACTTCTCGTTCCGTCTGCCCACCAAGGGATTGCTGTTTGGTGAAAAAGCCTTGCAGGAGGCACTCAACGACATGGGGCAGGACATCCAGAAACTCGTAGCCCACAATGAGGTGGAGTCGTGGCAACGCATCACCCGCGTACTGACCCACGAGATCATGAATGCCACAGCTCCCATACAGTCCATCAGTCAAGCCTATCTGCAAAGTCCCAGCATCAAGGGGTCGCCCTACGAGGAGGGTATAAGGGCCATCCATGACACGAGTATGGGGCTTGCTGCATTTGTGGACAGCTACAGGAAACTGACCCAGTTGCAGGATCCCGTGATGAAGGATGTCCGTCTGCATCCGTTCTTCGCTTCGCTTGCAACGCTCTATCCTGCAATGCTTTGGAGCATAGATATGCCCGACGACCTGACTGCCAGGGCCGACGAAGGTCTCCTTCGTCAGGTGTTCATCAACCTGGTGAAGAATGCCAGTGAGGCTGGTGCCAGGAAGATAGGAGTCAGGTACATCCCCTCCCCCAAACAAGGTGCCAACCAGTGGGGTACACTTCAGTTTAGTAACGACGGTCAGACGATCCCCGACGATGTGGCCCGGGAGATCTTCGTCCCATTCTTTACGACCAAGCCGTCAGGTTCCGGCATCGGTTTGTCCCTCTCGCGTCAGATACTCATGATGCAGCATTTTTCCTTGACACTGAGACGGTATCCCATCAGTGGCCATAATGTGACATTTGAGATAGAACCCGACAGGTAGCCGGGGAATGCCTCATTGGGTTGCCTGAATTTGGCGGTTTGCATGTGTATGGCTGCTTACTTTCTCTCAATGAAAAACGCCCGCGATCCTCTCGGACGGCGGACGTGGTGTTGCAACGGTTTTATATTAACTAATTACTAACTTTCTCATGATGGTATTCTTCACTTCTTCTTTGCCTTTGCATCGAAGTTGTAGGTGAAGGTGAGGGCGAGGTAGCGGTGGAAGGTCTCGCGCAAGTTTTCCGTAATCTGGGTGGGACTGACGAAGGCCGAGTTGCTGTCCATCTGATTGAGGATGTCGTGTGCCGAGAGTTTGAGCTGGGCTTTGCTCTTGAGGAACTTCCAGGTGATGTCGGCGTGAATGGCGAAGCGGTTGCGGTTCATCATGTCAGAGAGGTAGCCACTCTTGCCGACGAGCTCACCTTGCAGACGGAAGGTCCAGTGCTCCATCTTGTAGTTGCCAATCAGACCAGCGCTGTAGTTCCATAGGTCCTGACCGCTGAGCGTGGGATTGCTATAGGTCAGGTTGGAGTACGTCATGGTTCCATAGGCCCATGCCTCCCAAGCCTTGTTCTCGAAAGTCAGCTGTAGTTCTTCGCTGAGTTCGTTGTTGGTCTGGCAGTATATGTCACCACTCAGTTGGGACAGGAGCGGCGCGTTGCTGGCCCACGTCATTGTCTCCATACCATGCGTCCTGTCATGCGTGTATCTCGTCGAGTTATTCAGCCGGAAGAGTTCGCCCAGCGAACGGTCATACTCCAGTTTGGCGCTCCATCGATCGTTGTCGGCCACGTTGGTGGTGGTGGAGACGTAGGCTCCCGTCTGGGCATTGTAGGCGCTGACGCGGGTAGTGGGGTCGAAGGTGCGACGATAGTTCACACTTGTGGTCAGCATCTGCTGCCCCTTCATGAACATCATGTTGTAGGCCAGGGTGCCGTTCAGAGTGCTGGATGGGCGCAGGTTGGGGTTGCCCATGGTGATGTAGAGCGGGTTGGTGTCATCCACGTAGGCCGAAGACTCCAGCATGTCGGCCACGGTATAGTCCCAGTTTGCGTTAGCCTTCAGTTCGCTGGTCTTCGTGGCCTTCCACTTGAAGTCGAAGGCGGGACGTGGGAACCATGTGTTGCGGTGCATCACGGTATCCAGCTTACCGCGCTGATAGTCAAAGTCCTCGCCTACGTTCTGCAACTTGACGGCAGCATGCATCCACACCTTGCCCAGGTCTGCCTCCACCTCGGCACGAGGCTCATTGACCAGATAGCTCTTCGTGCGATCGAAGCTGTTGGCAAAGTCA
>JAZRVZ010000180.1:0-6967 GCA_045599425.1 Bacteroidaceae bacterium
CTATGCAAAGATACAAATAATTTACAATATATGCAAGTAAACAGGTAGGAATAATCGGACTTAAACGGACATAAACGGACAGAGACGGAAATAAATGCACAAGGCGGACAGAGACGGTCAGCGCCCCTCCCGGATGTCGTAACTTTGCATTGTGATTCGAGATCAGCCACCGCGATGGCAGGATGGAGCCGGCCGGCAGGCCCATCCAGGTCCTAAGGGCGACAGGTGCCAGTCGACCGCAGGACTTGATGAAATCCACCGCAGGACTCAGGCAAATCCACCGCAGGACTTGACGAAGTCCGCCGCAGGACTGAGACGGGTCACCGAGAGAGAGAAATGACAAATGGGGGATGCCCCCATTTGCTAAACCTAACCCAATCAATTTAAACGAAGAGAGACATGATTAACTATTCCGTATCACAGATGGTGAATCCTCAGGACCAGGACGAGGTGAAGTACTACGCCCATGCTCAGGCAGTACGAAATCTTGACATCAACGATTTTGCAAAGCACATCGCTGCCCATGGCTGTGTGTACAGCCGCGCCGACATCGCCACCGTACTGGCTGCCGAGACGGCCGGGCAGAGCAAGGTGGAGCTGAAGAAGGAGGCCAGCCAGGGGTAACCTGAATTGATGAACAACGGATAAAACGGACGGCACGGCATTAGGTGCCACGAGCTGTGTGAATGCGTGGTAGGAAGGCAGGGAGGCGGTGGTTTGGTGGACCTTTCAGCCCCCAAGGTTGCCATGGGCACAAAAAGGAATCCAGACATTTCCGACAGAGGTCAGAGGTGCCTGGATTTGGGTTGTCGGTGTCCGGAGCAAAGTGGGTTTGCCGGACCCGGTGCGGGTTACAGTCGGCGGATGTAGGTGAAGAGGTAGGCTACGCCTACGGCCATGACGAGGACGGCGCCTGCCTGGCCCATGGCATCGCTGGCAATGCCCATGAGGAGGGGGAAGACGGTGCCGCCGAAGAGGCCCATGATCATCAGGCCGCTTACCTCATTCTGCTTGTCGGGCACGCTCTGCAGGGCGTTGGCAAAGCAGATGCTGAAGACGTTGCTGTTGCCGTAGCCTACCAGGGCGATGGCGGCGTAGAGCATCCACTGGGTGGTGCCGATCCACATGCCTGCCATGGAGAGGGCCATCATGATGATGCTGATGACGAAGAAGGTGCGGGTCTTGAGCACGCGCAGGAAGAAGGAGCCGGTGAAGCAGCCGATGGTGCGGAAGATGAAGTAGAGGGAGGTGGCGAAGGCTGCCTCGTTGAGGGACATGCCCAGGCGCTCCATCAGCAGCTTGGGGGCCGTGGTGTTGGTGCCGACGTCAATGCCGACATGGCACATGATGCCGAGGAAGGAGAGCAGCACGATGGGCTTGCCCAGGAGCTTGATGCAGTCGGCAAAGCTGGATGCCTTGCCCTCGATGGGCTGTTCGGCGATGGGGGTGGCCCAGAGCACGATGGTGGCGATGACGCCCACGATGAAGTAGATGGCGAAGAGTATGCGCCAGTCATAGCCGAAGGAAGGGATGGCGGCCGTTGCGCCCCACATGGCCAGGTAGGGGGCCAGGAAGGAGGCGATGGCCTTGATGAACTGGCCGAAGGTGAGTGTGGAGGCCAGGTTGCCGCCTCCCATGACGGTGGTCACGAGGGGGTTGAGGGAGGTCTGCATGATGGCATTGCCGATGCCCAGGAGCGAGAAGGCCGTGAGCATGACGGGGAAGGTCTCGCCGAAGAGGGGCAGGATGAGTGACACGACGGTCACGGCCAGGCTGACCAGGACGGTGTTCTTGCGGCCGATCTTGTTCATGAGCATGCCGGTGGGGATGCTGAACAGGAGGAACCAGAAGAAGACGAGCGAGGGGAAGATGTTGGCAACGGAGTCGGTCAGTTGCAGGTCTTCCTTGACGTAGTTGCTGGCGATGCCCACGAGATCCACGAATCCCATGGCAAAGAAGCACAGCATGACGGATAGGATTGCGACTTTGCTTGTTTTCATCATTTGATAATGTTAAGGGGTGATTGGGGGAATACGAGGTTGGTGAGGACTACCTCGCCGTTGTTGCCGAAGACCTCAACGGAGGAGTTGTCGACGAAGATGCGCAGCGAGGTGAGCTTGCGGTGGACGGGGGCCACGGTCCTGACGGCGAAGTCGGCGGAGAAGTCGACCTTGCCGCTCTGGCTGCGGTCGAAGCTGAGGGTCATGGCCTTCTCGTCGTAGGTGATGGTGGCGCTCTCGCCCTGGGCGTTGCTCAGGGTGACGGTCTTGCTGCCCTTCAGCTTGATGACCTTGTCCAGTCCGGCGTTGTCATACTCGGGTGCGGGACGTGAGCCGAGGAAGTATTCCTGGCCTACCTTGTAGAGGAAGGGGTCGCGCACGATGCTGTTGGCCGAGCGGTACTGGCGGGTGGGGACGTCGTGGGCATACTGCCAGTTGGACATCCAGGCGATCATGGGGTGACGGCCGTCTGGGGCGTTGTAGAAGGAGACGGTGGCGTAGTGGTCCTTGCCGTAGTCCTGCCACAGCGCCTTGCCGTCGGCATAGCGTGCGGGGTTGTCCACAGTGAACTTGTGGCCGTCGAAGTCGCCCACGAAGTACTGGGTGGCACTGCCGCCGTAGATGAAGCCGGGGTTGATGTTGCAGAAGAGTACCCACTTGCTCTCCTTGGTTCCCTCTACGGGCAGCTTCATCAGGTCGGGACATTCCCACACGCCCTCGTGGCTGCCCAGACCCAGGCCGAAGCGGCTCTCCTCCTTCCAGTCCCTGAGGTTGGGTGAGGAGTACAGGCGCATCTCCTGGCCGCTGGCCATGATGAGGTTCCAGGCCTTGATATCCTCGTTCCAGAAGGGGTTGGGGTCGCGGAAGTCCACGATGTCGGCGGTCAGCACGGGGTTGCCGCTATACTTGTGGAAGGTGTAGCCCCCGTCGGTGCTGTAGGCGATGGACTGCGTCTGCAGGTCGTGACCGTGAGGGGTCTGGATGCAGTTGGTGTACATGGCGATGACGGCGTTCTTGCCGAAGCCAGCCGTACCCTCGGTGTCTACCACGCAAGAGCCGGAAAAGATGGTGCCGTGGGCATCGGGTGCCAGGGCAATGCCATGCTGGGTCCAGTTGATGAGGTCGGTACTGGTGGCGTGTGCCCAGTTCATGTTACCCCACATGGAGCCGTAGGGATTGTACTGGTAGTACAGGTGCCAGGTGCCGTTCAGGTAGAACATGCCGTTGGGGTCGTTCATCCATCCGTAGGCGGGGGTATGATGATAGGTGGGACGGAACTTCTCGAAGGAAGGTGTGTAGTCGTTGCTCAGCTTGATGTCCTTGATGCAGGGCTCAGAGCCCACGCCACCACGGTTGCTGTGATCCACAGACAGGTGCGTGTAGAGCGTCACGTCCTTGCCACGGAACTCCTCGAGCAGCACGGGAACGTAGTAGTCAATCTTGTGAGAGGCGATGCGCACGTTGATGTTGCGCAGCAGCTGACCGTCGGCCACGATGCTGATCTGTGACTCGCCGGCCTTCTCCTCCACGGGGAGCAGCAGGTACTTGCTCTTCTCGTTGGCAGGGATGCGGATGTTGATGTAGTCGCCAGCCATCTTCTCTATCTTGGGTGTGCCCTGGGCAAAGCTGCATGTTGCGCCAAGGGACAGAAGGGCTGAAATGATGAGTTTCTTGTTCATGGTTAAATCATAGTATTAAGATGCCACCGGGAAGACGCGGGGTCTCCCTTGATGGCAGCGTGTGTGTGTGAATGTTATTTCCAGATGCTGTTCAGCACGCGCACCTTGCCCGTTGCCACTCCGTCCACCGTTACCTTATTATATATGGACTTGGGGAATACGAGGTTGGTGATGCTCGTCGTACCGTCGGCCGAGATAACTTCCACGGACGATTGGTCGACAAAGATGTTGAGCGTGATCTCCTGTGCATGGCCATGGATGGGGGCTTGAACGGCAGGGATGGCAAACGAGTTGTTGAAGCTGATGGCACCGCTATGTCCGTCGCGATGGGCGAGGATGGTCCGGGCGGCACCCTTCACGTCGATGTCATAGTGCTGACCGTCGGCATTGCTCAGCGAGATGGTGTGGTTGGCATTCAGCTTGGCCGTAACTTCAATCTGATAGGCCTTGCCCTCGGGCAGGTCGCCATTGATGTCCTGCCACTTGCCTGCCACCTTCTCTATCTCCTTCACCACGCTGCTGCCCACGTAGGGCTTGCCGTCGATTGTGCTGAGGGTAAGCTCGCGAGGCAGCGTCATGGCCGAGCGCCAGGGCGAACAGGGAACGTTGCCCGAGTAGTTCCAGTTGTTCATCCAGCCGATGAACACCTTTCTGTCACCGGGCGTGTTTGACCAGGTGACGCCGGCGTAGCTATCCATGCCGTAGTCCAGCCAGAGAGGATAGTCCAGGGCTTCGGCCGTAAAGGACTTGCCGTCGAAATCGCCCACGAAGTACATCGTGCCGCTGCCACTGACCGGACCGCCGGGGTTGGTGCTGACGATCAGTACCCACTTGCCGTCGATCTTGACCAGGTCGGGGCACTCCCACTGACCCTTGTTACAACGGATGTTGCCGGGGGTGGAGAAGCTACTCAGATAGGTCCAGGACTTCAGGTCGGCAGACGAATAGAAGTCGATGGCAGTCTGCCAGCCTCGGGCCAGCGACATAATCCATCGCTTCGACTCCTCGTGCCAGAATACCTTCGGATCGCGGAAGTCGTCCTTGTCGGTGTTACCGATGATGGGGTTGCCGGCAAAGGTCTGGAAGCTCTTGCCCCCGTCGGTGCTGTAGGCCATGGACTGCTGCTGGCGGCTGCCACTGCTGGTGTAGAGGCACACCATGGCGTTCTTGCCCAACCCCGCCGTGTTATCGGCATCAATCACGGCACTGCCCGAGAAGACGTCGCCCAGTCCGTCCCTTACCAGGGCCACGGGCTGCTCCTCCCAGTGCATCAGGTCGCTACTCGTTGCGTGGCCCCAACTCATGTTGCCCCAGTCGTTGCCTTGGGGGTTGTACTGGAAGAACAGGTGCCACGTGCCGTCCATGTAGACCATACCGTTGGGGTCGTTCATCCAGTTTCTGGCGGGGGTGAAATGAACCTGCGGACGATACGGCTCGTCGTAGCCGCCCTTCTGCTCCTGGGGCTTCTCCTCCTCCTGGCCGGGGCCAGAGGGCATGATTACCTCGCGGGAGTCGTTTCCACAAGAGACAAATGCCAAGGCCGCCCAGGGAAGGAGGGCGACCAAGGCAATATGTTTGAAGCACACTTTCATGTCCTATTATCTGGTTTTAAGATATTCCAGGCTGTTCTTGGCCAGTTTGAGCACGTTGCTCTGGTAGGGGTTGTTCTTGGGATATGCGCTGATGTCCTTCGAACCGTCTGCGTTCTTCATGGAGAACTCGCAGCCACCGTTACCGATACAGAGGATGGTACCCTTGAACTCGGTGTTACCCTGCTGTGCCTCCCATACGTTCAGCTGACCGATCCACCAGATCTGGCTGTCCCAGGTACCGAGAGGATAGATACCGAACTGTGAGGTCACAATGTCGTAGCAAGCCTTGTCCTGGTTGCCCTTGCCCGTGAGCTGACCGGGCCAGTTGAAGAAGAGGCAGTTGTGGTCCTCGGTCCAACCTGCACCCTTGAACTGGATCAGCTTGCAGTCGTTGTTCTCAATGACGTCCAGACCACGATAGATGGGGTGGTTGGAGAAGTCGATCTTGAAGTTGCTACCAGGGTAGGCACTTACGGCCATAGCCCAGGTGTCGGGGTTCCAACCGCCAACGCCGGTACCAATGGCACGGTCGTTAGACTGGATGGTGCCCTCGGGTACACGACCGATGGTCTCAACGTAGGGCATGGCGTGGCTCCACAGCAGCAGGCTGCCGCCAGCGGTGTACCACTTCTTGATGATGGGGGTAGCGGTCTTCACTACGTCGGGCATATTGAAGACGTCGGCCTCGTTGCCGGTCTCCAGGTCGCGCAGCCAGAAGAGTACACGGAAGGGCTCTACGTCGTCAGCACCCTTGATGTTACCAAAGTAGACATACTTGGCGGTGGGGTACTCGCTCTTGAGCCAGAGCCATGCGCAAGCCTCGTCGTCGTCACCGTTGGCAATCAGCTCATCCTCGGTAGCGTATACGGACAGGAAGCCAATCATGGTCTTACCGATCTTCAGCGAGGTAGAGGTGGGGAGCGAAGCGCCCTTCTCGTTCTCGGCTACGATGGATACGGACCACTCCTCCTCGGTTACCACGTTGGGGATGATGAAGGAGGTAGCCTTGCCGTCCAGGGTCTCGTTGATGTTGCGCTTGCCGTTTGTTGCGCTCACCTTGATCTTGGATGCGTCGGCACAGGCTGCCCACTCTACCTTGGCGTCATAACCGTCCACCTTGTCAACCTGGCTCATGCTCAGGCCGTTGACGCGGCTGGCACCCTCGCGTGTATAATAGAGGACAACGCCCGTAGAGAGCTTGTTCTCCTGGTTCATGACCTTCAGTACGTAGGTGTAATCCACATTTGTCTCCACCATTTCGTGGATGTACTTCGTACCTTCAACCTCGGCCACGTCGTTGATGGTGTTGCCGATGTAGCGGGTTACCTGCATCTTCTTGCCCTCGCCCAGCTCAGGCCATGAGATGACATAGTCGTTGCCTACGAGCTTGCTCTCAACGTTTGCCTGGGCAATAGGCTGCACGGCTGTGGGGAATGACTCGTAGTCCTTGTCCTGGCAGGAGGTCATGACCTGACCACCAACGGCAAGCGAAACGAGCGCGATGTATGAAATGAATCTCTTTTTCATGAGTTTGATTTCTTAAGTTGTTTGTTGTGTCTGGGTTTCCCTTCCTTTGGTCCCCCTCCCGAGGTGGGGAGAGGACCTTGGGGGGGAAGGGGTTCTTCTTAGTAGTTTACGTTCTGTGTGTAGAGACCGGGCACGTAGTGCAGCTGGTTGTAGGGAACGGGGTAGTACT
>JAZRVZ010000181.1:0-16088 GCA_045599425.1 Bacteroidaceae bacterium
TGCTTCCTGTCCATCAGTATGGGTACCAGCGTGGGAACGATAGCTGCACTGGTCCCCATCGCTGCCGATCTTGCACCATCAACTTCCATAGGCTTGCCTTACATGATAGGCATAGTGGTCGGTGGTGCATATTTCGGAGACAACCTGTCATTCATCTCCGACACGACCATCATGGCAACAAAGACCCAAGGATGTGCCATGAAGGATAAGTTTCATACAAACCTGAAGATCGTCCTTCCTGCAGCCTTGATTGCCTTGGGAATCTATCTGTTCAAGGGGATGGACACGGTGGTAAATGTTCCGCAGGAGCAGAACAACAACCTGCTCGTACTACCCTATCTACTTGTACTTGTCACTGCCGTCATGGGCATTGATGTGATGCTGGTATTGCTGATTGGCATCGCTTCAACCCTGTTGATTGGACTGACACAGGACTACTTCGTGATACAGGATTGGATGGCAGCCATGAGTGAAGGTGTGTTGAACCTCGGTGAACTGATCACCGTGACGCTCATGGCCGGTGGATTGATGGCAATACTGCGAAGGAATGGCGGACTGGACTTTATTGTAAATCGTCTCTTTGAGAAGGTCAGGTCACGTCGTAAGGGTGAGGGGAGTATAGCTGGACTGGTCTTCATGGCAAATCTTTGCACGGCAAACAATACCATCGCCATTCTCACTGTAGGATCTATCGCACGTGAGATTGCACAGAAATGTGGAATTGATCCTCGCAAGGCCGCCTCCTTGCTTGATACTTTCTCATGTCTGGCTCAGAGTATGATACCATACGGAGCACAACTGCTCATCGCAAGCAATCTGTCGGGAATCGGATCGCTACAGATCATCCCCAACCTCTACTATCCTTTCCTCATGGCGATTTTCGCCATTGCAAGTATCATTTTCGGGTATCCAAAAGCGAAGATGAAAATTTCATCATAACATCCATACATCAAAGTAAAATCTTAGTATTATGCAGCATATATTAAAGTATTTCGCAAATCTGACAGACGTACAGAAGTCACAGTTTGAGGCACTGGATGCACTGTATCACGACTGGAACTCCAAAATCAACGTCATCTCCCGAAAGGACATCGATAACCTCTACGAGCATCATGTACTGCATTCTTTGAGCATCGCTCAGATGATCCGTTTCAAACCAGGTAGTGCTGTCATGGATCTGGGTACGGGAGGCGGTTTTCCCGGTATCCCCCTGGCCATTCTTTTCCCCGAAACAAACTTTCTGCTGGTTGACAGTGTACGCAAGAAGACCACTGTCTGTGAGGAAGTGATAAACGCGTTGGGATTGACGAACGTTAAGGTACGCTGGTGTCGTGCCGAGGAGGTTAAGGAGAAGTTTGACTTCGTGGTTTCTCGTGCCGTGATGCCATTGTCGGACCTGGTGAAACTCATCCGCAAGAACATCGACACCAAACAACAGATGAATGGACTGCCCAATGGACTGATATGCTTGAAGGGGGGTGAACTTGAGCACGAGACCCTTCCCCACAAGAACCATACGATGATTACTCCGGTATCAGATTTCTTTGAGGAGGAATACTTTAAGACAAAGAGTATTGTGTACGTGTCGATAACGTAACCAAAGTTACAAAATCAGCAGTAAACAATAGAAACAATAAACAAGATGAAGAGATAACCTTAAATGATATTGTCATGTTGACGATAAAGACGTTTACGGTAAACCCGTTGGGTGAGAATTGCCATGTGGTTTCAAGCGACAATCTGGAAGCTGCCATCATTGATTGCGGAGCCAAGGAGAAATCAGAATTCCGGAAGATATCTGAATATATCGAGAATCAGAATCTGCAAGTGAAGTACCTCCTGCTGACACATGGACACTTCGATCATATCTTTGGCCTGCATTTTGCATCCGAAGCTTATGGCCTTTTACCCATGATGCATCCAGCAGATACCGACTGGTACAATCACACGAACGAGATATGCATGCAGGTCTTTGGCGAAGGACTTCGGCATCCACTGCCGGAATTAGGCACTCCCCTGTCCCACGAAGACACGATAACCCTGGGAACGGATGTCCTGACGGTCATTCACACACCCGGACATACCCAGGGCGGCGTATGTTTCTATTCTGCCCCATGCAAAATATTGTTCAGCGGGGACACACTTTTCTGCAACAGCATCGGAAGAGCTGACCTTGAGGGCGGCAATCAGGCGCAGCTTGTCCACATGATCCGAGAAAGACTTCTCACCCTGCCTGAGGACGTAAAGGTGTACCCGGGACACGGAGGACCGACAAGCATAGGATTTGAGAAGGACTGCAACTACTACCTGAGATAATCCGACACGGATAATATGGATAAAGGCCCAGTCAGACGACTGAGCCTTTATCATTTCTTTCAGCAGTAAAATTTAATTTACTTAACCTTAGCAACAATAGCCTTGAATGCATCAGGGTTGTTGATTGCAAGGTCAGCGAGCACCTTACGGTTGATCTCGATACCAGCCTTGTGCAGGCCACCCATCAACTGAGAATAGCTCATACCCTCGAGACGAGCAGCAGCATTGATACGCTGGATCCACAGTGCACGGAAATTGCGCTTCTTGTTGCGACGATCGCGGAAGGCATAGGTCAGACCCTTCTCCCAAGTATTCTTGGCAACGGTCCACACATTCTTACGAGCACCATAGTAACCTCTGGTCAAACCCAGGATCTTGTTTCTCTTAGCTCTTGAAGCTACATGATTTACTGATCTTGGCATAATTTTTTTTCTTTTTGAATGCTAGCGGCAACTACTTGCTCTTTATGTGCTATACATTCGGTTAATAACTAAGTGAAAAACTACTCTTGACAGGGAGTTTAACGGAGGCAGAGGCAGTCACGTACCTGCTTCATGTTCTCGGTTACAACGATAGCGCTGTGATCGAGGTTTCTCTTCTGCTTCTTGGTCTTCTTGGTCAAGATGTGGCTGTGATAAGCGTGGTGACGCTTTACCTTACCAGTACCTGTCAGCACGAATCTCTTCTTTGCTGCAGACTTAGTCTTTACTTTTGGCATTTTTTTGTTATTTAATTAATTATTAATAATGTACGGCAACGCATATACCAGGGCGTTACGCGTATCTTTTCCTGTGTTGTACCGGTTATGGAATTCTTACGCGGTTTTGCATGAACCCTCAACTACAACCGTGAAGTCTTAGTCATCCCAGTCCTCGCCTTCAACCTTGGGGCCGGTATATTCCTTCTTGGCCTTCTGCTGGGGAGCCTTTTTTACGGGAGTGGCATCTTCAGCTGAGCCATTCTCGCTTGAAGCACTTTCCTCCTTCTTGGCTACCGTCTTCTTGGGGGCGATGAACATTGTCATACGCTTACCCTCCAGGACAGGCATGGACTCAACCTTGCCATATTCCTCCAGATCTGCAGCAAAACGAAGAAGTAGGACTTCGCCCTGCTCTTTGAACAGGATGCTTCTTCCCTTGAAGAACACATAGGCCTTCACCTTGTCTCCATCATTAAGGAATCCCTGGGCGTGCTTAAGCTTGAAGTTATAATCGTGGTCATCGGTCTGTGGTCCGAAACGGATTTCCTTGATCTCAACCTTTACCTGCTTTGCCTTGATCTCCTTCTGCTTCTTCTTCTGCTGATAGAGGAACTTGCTATAGTCAATCAGACGGCAAACGGGCGGTTGTGCATTTGGTGAGATCTCAACCAGGTCTACCCCCTTCTGCTCAGCCATCCTGAGGGCCTGGCTGGTGGGAAGTACCATTGACTCGACGTCATCACCCACAATTCGTACCTCGCGAACGCGTATCTGCTCGTTAACGCGATACTGCTGCTTCATGTTGTCTTTCTTCATTCAGTAGTTTGCTTCTTCTTGACTTTTTACTATTATTTCAAAGTTAATCTTATGATTCAGGCATTTGCCCTCTCAAAAACCGGCTACAAAGTTAACAATTTTCCGTCATTTCACGAACTTCTTCATTAATTTTCTTTGCAAAATCCTCAAATTTCATGCTTCCAAGGTCTTCTCCGCCCTGTTTGCGCACACTTACGCTGCCTTCGGCAGCCTCTTTCTCACCAACGATGAGCATGTAGGGGATGTGCTTCATCTCATTGTCGCGGATCTTTCGGCCGATCTTTTCATTGCGGTCGTCCACGATGGCACGGACGTCATTCTGGCCCAGATATGCGGCTACCTCATTGGCATAGTCCACAAACTTCTCGCTGATGGGCAGGATGGCCACCTGGTCGGGCGTCAGCCACAAGGGGAAATGGCCGGCAGTGTGCTCGATGAGCACGGCACAGAAACGTTCCATGGAACCGAAGGGAGCACGGTGAATCATTACGGGACGATGCTTGGCATTGTCCTCACCGATGTACTCCAGCTGGAAGCGCTGGGGCAACTGATAGTCTACCTGGATGGTACCCAACTGCCAGCGGCGACCGATGGCATCCTTCACCATGAAGTCAAGCTTGGGACCATAGAAGGCGGCCTCGCCCAACTCACACTTGGCCTTCATGCCCTTCTCGGCACAGGCATCGAAGATGGCCTGCTCGGCAGTTGCCCAGTCCTCATCGCTACCGATATACTTCTCGGTATTCTTTGGATCGCGAAGGGAAATCTGTACCTCAACGTTCTCATCGGAGAAGTTGAAGGTCTTGAAGACACGCTGGATAATCTCCATTACCTTGATGAACTCATCCTTCACCTGATCGGGACGGCAGAAGATGTGAGCATCATCCTGGGTGAAGCAACGAACACGGGTCAGACCATGCAGCTCACCGCTCTGCTCATAGCGATAGACGGTACCGAACTCGGCACAACGGAAGGGAAGTTCCTTGTAACTGCGGGGCTTATTGGCAAAGACCTCACAGTGGTGAGGACAGTTCATGGGCTTCAGCAGGTACTCCTCATCCTCCTCTGGCGTATGGATGGGCTGGAAGCTATCCTTGCCGTAATGATCCCAGTGACCGGAAGTCATATAGAGATTCTTGCCACCGATATTGGGAGTGATAACCTCCTGATAGCCATACTTCTTCTGAATGCGACGCAGCATATCCTGCAGGCGCAGGCGCAGGTCGGTACCCTTGGGCAGCCAGATAGGCAGACCCTTACCCACACGCTCTGAGAACATGAACAGCTCCATCTCCTTACCGATCTTGCGGTGGTCACGCTTCTTTGCCTCCTCCAGCATCACCAGATACTCATCGAGCATCTTCTTCTTGGGATACGAGATACCATAGAGACGCTGCATCTGATCCTTGCTGGCATCACCGCGCCAGAATGCTCCTGCAACGCTCATCAGCTTGACAGCCTTGATTATGCCGGTATTCAGGATATGGGGACCCTTACAGAGGTCGGTGAAGTTGCCCTGGGTATAGGTGGTTATGCTGCCATCCTCCAGGTCCTGCTCGATGTGCTCGCACTTGTAGGTCTGACCGGCAGCCTGGAACTTGGCCAGACAGTCAGCCTTGCTGATCTCCTCGCGCACCACGGCCTCATTCTTGCGGGCCAGCTCCAGCATCTTGTCCTCAATCTGCTTGAAGTCACCCTCCTTGATCATCTCGCCACCAGGCAGAAGCACATCATAGAAGAATCCGTTCTCGATAGCAGGACCGAAACCGAACTGTATACCGGGATAGAGTTCCTGCAGGGCCTCTGCCAGCAGGTGTGCACTGGTATGCCAGAAGGCATGTTTGCCCTGGTCGTCATCAAACTTATGAAGAAGTACCTGAGCATCCTCATTGATGGGACGGTTCAGCTCGGTAATCTCACCATTTACACTACAGGCAACGACATCCTGTGCCAGGCGCTGCGAAATACTCTCTGCAATCTGCAGACCCGTAACACCAGCTTCGTATTCACGAACACTGCCGTCGGGAAAAGTGATCTTTATCATATCTTCGTGTTTATTCTAAATATTATCGCACAAAGATACAAAATAATTGGAAGATAACAGGTATAGGGAATCATTTTTTTGACCATTGTGTCCTGCTTTGTCATGCAACAGGCGAAAAACAGACCAACAGCTGCCGATATACAAGCACAAAGAAACAGGAAAAAGGCAGGCAAGGTAGTCCTGAACAACAAAAAAAACACCAGTCCGGAAAACCGGAAAGGTGTTTTTTCTTGCAGCGAATGCAGATCTTACTTCGTCATAGCCTGCACAAATTCCTTGCAGGGCTTGAAGTGGGGCAGATCGTGTGCAGGAACTACCAGCGTAGTATTCTTGGAAATATTACGAGCAGTCTTCTCTGCACGGTGCTTCAAACCAAATGTGCCGAAACCACGAAGATATACATTCTCCTTCTGAATCAGAGAATCCTTGATAACTTCCATCGTAGCAACTACAATATTCTGTACGGTGGGCTGATCTGCACCAGTCTTCTCTGCAACGGCACGAACCAATTCTGCTTTTGTCATAGCCTAATGTAATTTAAATGGTTATTCTTTAATTTTTAACACCGCAAAATTATAAAAAAATGCATAACCACCAAAATATTGATTTTAATATTTAGCAAAAAGGTACGCAATTTGGCACTTTTTGCAGATTCAGTGTCACTTTTTGCAGAATAATGCCGAACAAGAAACTACAGCCAATGCCACATGACATCTATTTATAATGCTGCATGACACCTAATTCTCCCTCCTGAGCGTCAGCAAGGTAATCTCCGGAGTTGCACCGATTCTGAATGGCATAAGCTCACCCAGTCCGACATTCACATAAATCCTTTGGTCGCCCACCTCATAGAGCCCGTCCGAACGATTATAGAACCATCGGCATGGCGTCCATCCGAATACACGGAACTGCATGGCATGCGTATGTCCCGACAAAGTGAGTGGGATGTCCGTATGGCGGAGTACTTCCGCATCCCACTGGGAGGGATCATGGGAAAGCAGCACACGGTAGCTTCCCTCCGTGCCACTGCACGCCTCGGCCATGTTGCCCCTCCTCACCTTCTGATGAACACCGCAAGCCTGGTTCTCAAGACCAATGACACAGAGGCTGTCATTGCCATGCCTCAGGAACAGATGTTCGTTCAGCAGAAGCCTCCAGTCCATGGAATCACGCTGCAGGGTTATGAGCTGCCGACGGTCTTCCTCACGTTCCTCATCGCTATCCAGCAATCGGTTGTAGACCGCATAGTCATGGTTACCGAGAATTGAAACCACTCCGTCACGGGCATTCAGACTGCGAAGGGAACGGATAAAGGGAACAGCCTCCTCGTGCGAGATGGAAACCAGGTCGCCGGTAAAGCAGATCAGATCCGGACGGAGACGGTTGACTGCACCGACCAGGGAATCAACAAAGGCCTCATGACCCATGAAGCCACCCAGGTGGAAGTCAGAGATATGTACGATACGATAGCCATCGAATGCCTGCGGGATGCGGGAATCTTTCAGATCAACCGTCCTGACCTCATACCTGAAGCGCCCGAACGAATAGCCATAGAGCGCCATGAGCGTCCACACAAGGCACAATCCCAGTGAAAAGAAACCAAACCTGCGGTAGCGCACCCTCAGACGGAACCATTTGCCCAGGAACCTTACCATCCAGAACAATAGCGCCGGCACAAGGAAGATGAGCAGGTTCGTAATGATCAGAGTGACTATCAACATCATGGATGAAGCGAAAAGAGTAGGACGAAAAGTATAGAGCGTAAAGCGAAAACAGTAACGGGAAAAGTGAAGAGCGAAAAGTGCAGGAATGAATGCGCGGGATCACTAATCGCTTTGCAGCGAAAGGATGGTGTACTCATCCACGTAATCATTCATGGGTTCAAACCACGAAGCCACATATTCGCCGTAGGCAATCTCGAACCTCACCAGCTTGTCCCCCTTCCTGAACATCTCCTCCATGCCGTCCACGTTCTCGTCAAAGTAAACCGTCACATAATTCTGCCTGGCAGAAGCCTTGACGGTCCCCTTGAACATCTGATCCTCACAACCGGAAAGATAGATATGGATCGTTCCCGTATAGTCGTCATTCTCATACTCCTTCAGGGTAATGGCGATATACAGTTCAAACTGATCCCCCTCCTCATCCTCCACAGCCGTGGTGGCCAGATACGTATTGGACCACACATAGCAGTCAGGCAGCGAAGGGTCGACCGCCGTGGTGTCAGCCACGCCATCCTGCAGGTGCTTCTTGACAATCGGACTGGCCGATATCAGCCCCTTCTCCGTCTTTGCGTCCGAGATGGACGGCATCTCATTGACCACATGTGTCTCCTCTGCCTGCTCGGGCCTGGATTGGCACGAGGCAAGAACAAGGAGAGAACCTGCAAAAAGAATCTTACTGTTCATATCAATCTATTATAGCAACCATCATGCCGGAGTAACCTCCAGCGTTACACCCCGGATGTCCCCGAACCTCTTGCTCAGTCGCTCCGTCAGTCCCCGTCGAATGCGAAGGTGAACGATACAGTCCTGCTCGAACGTCTGTCCCAGGACCATGGGAGCCTCCTCCTTGACCACGCGCATGACACTGTTCATGAGCGGATACTCAAAATGAACGTCAACCAGGTCATCCACGGTACGCTCCATTACCTCGCAGTTCCGTATGGCCTCAGCCGCCGCTATCTTGTAGGCATTGATCAGTCCGCTGGTACCCAGCTTCACGCCACCAAAGTACCTGACCACAATAATCAGTATGTCACTCAGCTCCGCACTGTTGATCTGTCCCAGGATGGGCCTTCCGGCCGTACCGCTCGGTTCACCGTTGTCCACGGCCCGGAACACCGTTCGTTCGGCCCCGATCATATAGGCATAGCAGACATGCCGGGCGTCGTAATACTCCTTCTCGTATTGCTGGACGAGTTCCTTTACCTCATCAACAGTAGTCACGGGGAAGGCAAAGGCAAGAAACTTGCTTCGCTTCTCGCTGTATTCTGCCTTCCCCGGTTGTACTATTGTCTGGTAACAGTCCGTCATCAATCAGAAAGCTTATGAACGACGAGGCCACTGCGCAGCTTGGGCTCAAACCATGTAGCCTTGGGAGGCATGATGGCCCCGCTGTCGGCAATGTTCATGATCTGCTTCATGCTGACGGGATAGAGTGCCAGTGCCATCTGCATCTCACCGTTGTCCACGCGACGCTCCAGTTCCTCGTAGCCACGCAGGCCACCCACGAAGTCAATGCGCTTGTCGCTGCGCAGGTCGGTGATGCCCAGCTGCTTGTCCAGGATAAGCTTGCTGCTCACGCTGACGTCCAGTGAACCGATGGGATCATTCTCGTCACAGAGTCCCTCGTGCATCGTCAGCCTGTACCAGCAACCTTCCAGATAGAGGGCAAACTGATGACATGCCTCAGGATGGGCATTCGCCTTGCCATCCACCATCTCGATGTCAAAGTCCTCGGCGAGCGCCTCCAGGAACCGAGCGGGTGTCTTGCCGTTCAGGTCCTTCACCACACGGTTGTAGTCCAGGATGGTCAGCTGAGAGGCGGGAAAGCAGACAGCCATGAAGTAGTTGTACTCCTCGTCACCGCGATGGTTAGGATTCTGCCTTGCCTTCTCGGCGCCCACCAGGGCGGCAGCCGCACTGCGGTGATGACCGTCGGCAATATATAAATAAGGTATAGCGGCAAAGGTCTCCGTGATGGTCCTGATATCCTCTGCATCGCTCACCAGCCAGAACTTGTGGCCGAAGCCATCGATGGGGGCAATGAAGTCATACACGGGAGCCTGCTGGACGTAGCGGGAAACCAGTGCATCGATGACCGAATTGTCGGGATAGGCAAAGAACACAGGCTCCATGTTCGCATCATTCACGCGTACATGCTTCATGCGATCCTCCTCCTTGTCACGGCGGGTCAGCTCATGCTTCTTGATCACACCGTTCATGTAATCCTCGACGTAGGCCGTCACAACCAGACCGTACTGCGTCTTGCCGTTCATGGTCTGCGCATAGATGTAGTACATCTCCTGCTCATCCTGCTTCAGCCATCCCTCCTGCTGGAACTTTGCAAAGTTCCTGGCAGCCTGCTCGTACACCTTCTCGTCATACTCGCTGGTGCCCACGGGAAAGTCAATCTCGGGCTTGATGATGTGATACAGCGACTTCTCGTTGTCGCCAGCCTCCGCGCGTGCCTCCTCGCTGTCCAGCACGTCGTATGGACGGCTCTCAACCTGCTCCACCAGCTCTACAGGTGGACGAAGGCCCTTAAATGGTTTGATCTTAGCCATTTGAATCTGATATGGAATGGCAGGGGGAACCAAATCCCCCTACCCGATTATTACTTGTTTACCTGGAACTTCGTGATACCATCCTTCAGGTAACCCACGATCTGCCTTGCAGCAGCGATACCGGCGTTGGTGTTGGCCTCGGCGGTCTGCGCACCCATCTTCTTGGGGGTTGAGAAGTAGCGGCCCTCGAACTGCCTGAACTCGGCATCGGCATCGGGCATGATGTCGGTGATGTACTTGATGTCGGAGCGCTCCTGCATCAGCCCGATCAGCTCGGGCTCGTTGATCACCTCCTTGCGGGCGGTGTTGATCAGGATGCCACCCTTCTTCATGCTGCCCACCAGAGCCTTGTTGATGCTCTGCCTGGTCTCGGCAGTAGCGGGGATGTGCAGCGAAACGATGTCGCAAGTCTCGAAGAGCTCTGCCTGACTGGCAGCGGCATGAACGCCGGCAGCCTCGATCACGTCGGCAGGACAGTAGGCATCGTATGCACAAACCTCCATACCAAAGCCCTTGGCGATGCGGGCCACGTTGCGACCCACGTTGCCGAAGGCCAGGATACCCAGTTTCTTGCCCATCAACTCGGAACCGGCCTTGCCGTTGTAGAAGTTGCGAACGCCGTACACCAGCATACCCAGTACAAGCTCAGCCACGGCATTGGCATTCTGTCCGGGAGTGTTCATCACAACAACATTGTGTGCGGTGGCAGCCTCCAGGTCCACGTTGTCATAACCGGCACCGGCACGAACCACGATCTTCAGTGCCTTGGCAGCATCCAGCACCTCGGCATCCACCTTGTCACTGCGGATGATGATGGCGTCCACATCCTTCACGGCATCCAGCAGCTGTGCCTTCTCTGTATATTTCTCAAGCAGGGCTACCTCATAGCCGGCTGCCTCGACAACCTCGGTGATACCCTTTACGGCTGCTGCTGCGAAGGGCTTCTCGGTTGCAATCAAAACTTTTGCCATTTCTATTCCTTATTTTATTACGGAAGTAATCCCAGACACCATATCACGCTACGATGTCCAGGATTATCTCACAGGTTATACAATACTTGTTACCTCCAGCATGGATTAGTGCATTGCCTCAAACTCCTTCATGCAGGCAGCCAGTGCCTGTACGCCCTCGATGGGCTGGGCGTTGTAGCAGCTGGCACGGAAACCACCCACGTCGCGGTGACCCTTCACGCCAACCATGCCCTTCTCGGTGGCAAACTTCAGGAAGTCGGCCTCCAGATCCTTGTACTCCTCGTTCATCACGAAGCAGATGTTCATCAGCGAGCGGCTTGCCTCGTCCTCAACGGTGGCACGGAACAGCTTGTTGCTGTCGATGGCATCGTAAACGATGTTTGCACGCTCCTGGGCCAGCTTGTCCATGGCCTCTACACCACCCTGGGCCTTGATCCACTTCAGGTTCTGCAGGGCGCAGTAGATGGGTACCACGGGAGGCGTGTTGAACATGCTGCCCTTGCTTACGTGAGTGCGGTAGTCCAGCATGGTGGGAATCTGACGGCTAACCTTGCCCAGTGCATCGTCCTTCACGATCACGAAGGTCACACCGGCCATGGAGAGGTTCTTCTGGGCACCGCCATAGATCATGGCATACTTGCTCACGTCAACGGGACGGCTGAAGATATCGCTTGACATATCGCAGATCAGGGGAATGGGGCTGTCGATGTCCTTGCGCAGCTCGGTACCGTAGATGGTATTGTTGCTGGTCATGTGCAGGTAGTCGGCATCCGTGGGAATCTCAAACTGCGTGGGATAGTAGGTGAAGTTCTTGTCAGCGCTGCTGGCAACCTCCACCACCTCACCGAAGAGCTTGGCCTCCTTCATGGCCTTCTTGGCCCATACACCTGAGTTCACGTATGCAGCCTTCTTCTCCAGGAAGTTATAGGGAACCATGCAGAACTCCAGGCTGGCGCCACCACCCAGGAACAGCACGCTGTAGCCCTCGGGAATCTGGAGCAGCTCCTTGAACAGGGCAACCGCCTCGTCCACTACGGGCTGGAAGTTCTTTGCACGGTGACTCATTTCCATCAATGACAGGCCTGAACCTTCAAAATCAAGGCAAGCCTGGGCAGTAGCCTCGATGACCTCACGGGGAAGTATGGAGGGTCCTGCATTGAAATTGTACTTTTTCATATCAGTAATTGTTTATAAATTAACAGGTTTATCCTTTCAACCTTTTTACCGATACAAAGATACACATTTTTTAATTCAACACCAAAAATAATGAGGAAAATGTAACCTAAAGCGCGCAAATAAATACAACCTGTAAGCAGAACCGCAATTATGCTGTACACACACTCGCCCGGATATGCTCAAAAACATCTGGCAATTCTCTCGCTTATGGTAATATCTAAATAATTGAACGCAGAGACGCAAAGGCGCAAAGATTATCATTGTTTCTTGCAGACTCTTAAACAATTAAAACTCTGCGTCTCTGCGTCTTTGCGTTCAATACAAAATACTCCCGCTCGGAAAACATCAAATAAATTTGTGTTTTCTCTCGCTTATTCGTATCTTTGACCTGCGGTCTAAAATACTCTCGCTCGGAAATGCTCAAAAACATTTGGCATTTCTCTCGCTTATTCGTATCTTTGCAGAAGATAATCGAAAACAAGGAACAACATGACCAAGAAAGAACAATACGAGGCACTCCTGCCCGAGATACTGTCCGTCATTGAGGAT
Organism: Bacteroidaceae bacterium; assembly: GCA_045599425.1. Classification (GTDB taxonomy): domain Bacteria; phylum Bacteroidota; class Bacteroidia; order Bacteroidales; family Bacteroidaceae; genus Physcousia. The sequence goes on from JAZRVZ010000181.1 coordinate 12,861, forward strand.
GAGACCGACCTGATAGCCAACATGGCCAACGTAGCCTCCATGCTGCACGAGGCCTTCGGATTCTGGTGGACCGGCTTCTACCGTGTCGCCACACCGTCCGGCGCCCAGGAAGAGCAGCTTGTCCTGGGCCCCTTTCAGGGCCCCCTGGCCTGTACCCGCATCCGTTACGGCAAGGGCGTCTGCGGCACGTCCTGGAAGGAGCAGCGCACGGTGGTTGTACCCAACGTACACGAATTTCCCGGCCACATCGCCTGCAGCAGCGCCTCGAACAGCGAGATCGTGGTACCCATGTGGCAGGACGGCCGTGTCATTGCCGTACTGGACATCGACAGCCGGGAGTTCTCCACCTTCGACGAGACCGACGCCCGATACCTGGAACGCCTCATGCAGGCCATGACCACCCAAGACTGACACCCATGCCACACATCACCCTCATCACCGGCGGACAGCGTTCCGGCAAGAGCCAGTACGCCGAACGGGCAGCCCTGGCAGCCTCTCCCAACCCCGTCTACCTGGCCACCTCACGCATCTGGGACGATGAATTCCGCGATCGTGTACGTCGCCACCAGGAGCGTCGCGGCCCGGAGTGGACCAACCTGGAGGAGCCCCTGCACCTGGCCCAGCCCCAGCTGGAAGGCCGCACCGTACTCATCGACTGCCTAACGCTCTGGACCACCAACTGGTTCTTCGACCATCAGGACTGGACCACCGACCAGCTCCTGACGGCCATCCATAACGAACTGGACCAACTGACCCGGCTCTCTCCTGAGACCCGCATCTTCCTGGTGACAAACGAGATTGGGATGGGTGGCACTTCACCCAACGCCGTCCAGCGCCGCTTCACGGACCTGCTGGGCTGGACAAACCAGTACGCCGCCTCCCTTGCCCATGAAGTCATACTGATGGTCAGCGGAATACCGGTAAAGATAAAGTAAGTACGGAATCACTTCATACCCAGGTAGTGCGCCAGGAAGTTCTTTCCCTTGATGGAAGGAAACTGGCTGCGCACATCCACGTCATGACGGTTGCGCAGGTGATTCAGCACGCGGTCATAGCAGTCCTGCACACTCTCCGCCTTCATGCGTACACGGAAATCCGTATCAAAATACGAGCACTTGCCGCTGACGGGATGCGGAACCACACGCTTGAAGTTCATGCTCACGTCATACCATCCAGGCTGGAAGGCACTGAAGGGCACAACCTTACCCTCCTTCTTTTCACCCGGCTCCTGACGTTTTCCGGCATTGTTCTTGAACTCCTCCAGCGTGGAGGCGTTCGTCTTGATCACAATGAAGTAGCAACGCTGACGCACCTTGTAGCGCTTGGGATAGGGCATCTTGCTCTCATAGTACTGTCGCAAGTCCTTCTCCAGGTACTCATCCACATCAATGTCAGGCATGGTGCGCAGGAAATCCAGTGCCTCGTCGGGCGAAGCCACTACAGCCTCATCATCAAAGAAACGTATGTAAAGGTGATCCAGTGTCATATATGATAGTTAAGTTTGAATAAACGATAAACCGGAGTGCAAAGATAGATAATTTTATCGAAACATGAAAATTTATCGGCCACAGAATGCCTGGATAGACATAAATTATGTAATTTTGCAGTCACAAAGACAAACATAAACGCAAATACCGACATAAACCCTGTAGCCAGATGATACACTCCGTCCTGCGTTTTCTCAGAAACTGGACACTGCCCGTGGCCATGCTCACCGGCGCGGCCATGTACTTTGCCTACGTCAGCATACCCTGGCTGGACGGCACCCACCAGGCAGCCCATACGGCCCTGTCCGTCATCCAGCCCGCCCTCATCTTCACCATGCTGCTGCTCACCTTCTGCCGCATCCGTCCGCAGGACCTCCGGCTGCGCCGCTGGCAATTCTGGGGACTCCTCCTCCAGCTGGGCCTCTTCGTCCTCTGCGCCATGGCCATCATGACCCTTCCCGCAGGCTCCCACTACGGCACCATCATCGAGGGAGGCATGCTCTGCCTCATCTGTCCCACGGCCACCGCAGCCGCCGTGGTCACCGGGAAGCTGGGCGGCAATCCCGCAACACTCACCACCTACACCATCCTCATCAACCTCTGTGCCGCCATCGCCGTCCCCCTGCTCGTACCCATGCTGCATCCCGGTGCCGGACACAGTTTCCTGCAGGACTTCGCCCTCATCCTCACCAAGGTCTTCCCCCTGCTCTTCTGTCCCTTCCTCCTGGCCATGGCCCTGAGGCGGTGGACACCCCGACTGGTCCAGTGCCTCACCAGCATCCCCGACCTCGCCTTCTACCTCTGGGCCGTTGCCCTTGCCCTGGCCATAGCCGTGACCGTCCGCAGCCTGGTCCACACCACCTGTCCCCCGTCCGCACTCCTGGGCATTGCCCTGGCCAGCCTCCTGGCCTGCATCATCCAGTTTGCCTTTGGCCGGTGGATCGGTCGCCTCCATGACGACCGCATCAGCGCCGCCCAGAGCCTGGGCCAGAAGAACACCGTCTTCGCCATCTGGATGGGCTACACCTTCCTTGACCCCGTCACCAGCATTGCCGGCGGCTTCTACAGCATCTGGCACAACGTCTATAACTCCTACCAACTGTACAAAAGCGCCAGACGCAAAGAAACAAAATAAACCACAGACACGAATTTACCTATGCAACTCAACATATCCAAGCGAATCGTAAAGGCCGGCGACATCGTCGACGTGACCTGGGATGCCCAGGAAGGCACCAACCCCCGACTGATCCTCGAAACCGGCAACCGCCAGTCCACCCTCTCCGTTCCCGCCGCCGGCAGCAAGCGCTTCCGGCTGAAGGGCAGCAAGGGCCGGCACAGCATCACCCTCATCACCGACCGGAACGGCCGGGAGAAGTCCCTCTCCCGCCGCATCTTCGTCTACGGCAAGGCCCCCGAGACCGATGAATTCGAGTACGTGGACCGTGGCGACGCCTCACCCCTGAACCGATGGAACAATGCCGTGCGCAACTGGTGGGCCGGCTATACGCCGGAGAGGAAGCGACTCTACATCCTCCTCATCTCCCTCCTTGCCATCCACAGCCTGGGCAGCATCCCCTCCCTCTCCACCATTGCCGAGGTAGCCTACTACGTCCTCATCTTCTGGCTCTTCTGGCAGGTCGTGAAAAGGGATTGAGCCTCATCCGGCATCCGGCCTGCGGAAAATACCGTGAATATATTGTTGCGCTAACATTCAGGACGGTCTTGACGACCTCAAAATCAT
>JAZRVZ010000182.1:0-14152 GCA_045599425.1 Bacteroidaceae bacterium
TTTCTTTGGCTTTGTTGTTGGTAAAACCCTATGATATGGATTGCCAGCAAGCATCTGCTCGATGTCTGCCTTCCGTATGAATGCCATCCTTGAACTGATGCGGGATGCTGAGAGTTTGCCCTCGTTTACCAACTTGTAAACATACTGGCGAGAGCATCCCATGAGGATGGCTGCTTTTGAAAAGGTGAGGTATTCCTGGCTTGCAATGTCAATAACAGGCTCGACTGCATTGATAAAGTCCTGTTGTTTCTTCTTTCGCTGAGCCTTTGCTGCTTCGGCACAATGTTCTGAGCAGTACTTCTGCGAACCGCTGTTGCAAGTAAACTCCTTGCCGCAGAAAGCACATTTTCTTGTCTTTCTCATTTGACTCAATTTTAGTGTTTTTACATTCTGTTCTATGTATTCCACCACGAAGTCAATACTTGTCAACCGTTGACCACGTTCGTCAACTCATTCCATGATGTTGCGATTTTCAAATTTGGTCACGTCCTTACTTGCTTCCCTTTCATCTATGAGTCAACCTTCGTCCATGCATGTAAACCTCTGTCAACTCCGTCCACGAAATAGCAAAATAAAAGCTCCCTAAATTCTCCGCGGTAGAAATACGTTGCAAAATTAAGCGGAAAATTGGGAACTACCAAAAAGCAAGTCCGAAATGTTAAATTCTAATAACTATTGATAATCAGTGCTTTACCAATGAGTGTTTTTCATTATTCTTGGTTGTTTTAGGCTTCATAAATACAGTGTTCAAAAGCCGAATGCCCTACGGCTTTTACATTGCCCGGAATGGTTACTTGTTTCAGAGAGGAACACTCTTCGAAAGCTCCTTCTCCAATTTCTTCCAAACCATTGCCAAACACCACTGATTCCAGGTTTTTACAGCACCAGAAGGACTCTTTACCGATACTCGTCACATTGTCCGGAATAGTCAGTGCCGTCGCTGCACAAACAGCGAAGGCCATGTCACTGATATGAGTCACTTTGCCGGGGGTGTCTATTGTCTGAAGCGGGCATCCATAGAACGCCCCCCATCCGATGCTTGTCACACTCTCCGGAATAAACACTTCAGCAAGATTAAGCATGCCACCAAAAGCATTTTCACCAATGCTCGTCACACCTTCACCTATTATGGCCTTTGACACTTCGTAGCCAAAGCGCGACCCCATGTTGTTACTGTCATTGAGAAGGCTCTGAGAATTTATGACAAGGTATTTTATGTTATTGCATTCATAGAATGCCAACTCACCGATATGCTTTACCTGACGGCCAATCATGACGGACTCCAGACTGGAGTCACTGTAAAAGGCATACTCTCCGATACTTGTCACACCATCACCAATCGCCACAGATTTCAAATTCGAACAACTGGAAAACGCGCTTGCCCCGATGATTCCTACGTTGTCAGGGATCGTAATGGAATGCAAACTGGAGCACCCGGTAAAAGCCTCAGCTCCGATATGTGTCACACTGCTGGGAATATTGAAATCTGTCAATGATGTACAGCCTTGGAAAAGTCCGTCTTCAATCTTCATCAGCGTGTTGGGTAAAGCCACCGATTGCAAGCTTTCACACCCAGCGAAAACTGCTTGTCCCATTTTTGCCACACTCCAAGGTATATCTATGCTTCTCAAGCTTGTACAACGACTGAACGCACCGCCACCGATGCTTTGCACATTCCCAAGACTGACGTACTGAAGGCCTGTGCAGCCCATGAAAGCATTTTCTTCAATGGCAACAACACCGTTGGGAATAACAAAAGTTTTCAATGCAGTACAATTGCAAAATGCAAATTCTCCGATGCTCGAAACGCTTCCGGGGATCTTGACCGATGCCAGGTTGGAGCATCCCTCGAACATTGCATTTTCAATCCTTGACACACTACCCGGAACCGCTATAGTGGTCAGCATCACGCAATCCTTAAAAGCCTCCATTTCAATTTCGGTAACAGACTCCGGAATGGTTACCGACGTTATACTTGCAGACTCAAAGGCACTTGATCCAATGCGTCTTACGCTGTAAACCAAGCGTTCATCGAACCTTTCGACAGTAATCTCGTGTGGGATGACAAGAGCCCCAGTGACAGATGCGCTCCGCACGATCTTAGCCGTCATCGTATTATCGTCAAGGTAGTAATTGATACCATCCTGGCTGTAGTCTTCATAATATGCCATAGCACTCATTGAGCACACCAAAAGCAGCCCGAGTGAAAAAATCTTTTTGATATTCATGTTTCAGTTTCTTTTTTTTTCAAATAGCGCAAGTTCTCCGGTATCTGGTGTGGGGCAGTGTTCATTCACTTAACTGGCGAAATCTGAATCCACAACAAGTGACACCATGACAATTGAACCTGTACGCAAAGATACTTTTTTTTGCAAGACAATCAAAATTTACACCCCAAATTCCCGAAAAAAAGTTTGATTTTGTAGTTTCACGCTTTCACAAAAAGGGGGCAAAAGGAGGATAGCCGGAAGTATGCCTTATGGCTCTGGCCATAGGGTACGGGTATTTTTTCTATGTGACACACGTGAGGGAGGATTGGAACACGGGTGAGGATGGAAGTGAACACGGGTGTGTTCTGTTCAAACACTCACGTGTGTTTGCAACAACGCAGGGGGCAGTCAGGGGCTATGTGCATGACTGGAGGGGCCTCATCATTGACACTGTAGGGTATTGCCTGTCCCGGGCAAATCGTTGCCCATTGTGAAACTGTGAAACTGTGAAACTACAAAATCAAACTTTTTTTTGAGTAGCAATAAGCTTTGGGGGCTAGCGGATTGCGTGTGAAGAATTGAATTTGAAACCGAGAACGAAACGAACGAAACGAACAGAAATATCTTACTCATTTACACGCGAACAATAAAATAACAAGTTAGTTTTGTTCGTTTTGTTCTCGGTTTCACACTATTTTCAAGTACCAAGCTTTTTCATACGTTACTGAAATCCGGGGCGGGATCACTTTTGCCGCAGGATTTCCAGTACGCCATCGTAGGTCAGTCCCTGGAAGGTGGTGAGGACGTGGTTGCACTTGTCCTTGATCTGCCCGGGCGTGAGGCCGGAGGCGATGCCGATGGTGTAGATGCCGGCTGACATGCCGGCCTGGAGTCCGGTGTAGGCGTCCTCGAAGACCACGCATTCCGAGAGTTCGGCACCGAAGGCGGCGGCACCGCGCAGGTAGCAGTCGGGATCGGGCTTGGAGGCAGAGAAGTCCTCGGCTGTGAGGATGCGGTCGAAGAGATCGCGGAAACGGGGCATGGAACGGTAGACGTTCGACATCTTCTTCTGGTCGGACGAGGTGACCACGGCGCACCTTACGCCATGGTTGCGGATATCCTGGATGAAGGCCTCCACGCCAGGGAAGAACTCGTACTGCATCCGGGCCTCAAAGGCCTCGAGCTGGGGTGTCACGACGGCCTGTATCTCGGGATCGGGGAAATAGCGCTCGTAGATCTGCTTGAGGGTGGTACCCTTGATGACCTTGTCAAAGCCAGGTATCCCGGGATGGTACTGCCGACCCATCTCGCCCCAGAACACGGAGTACTGGCCCTCTGTATCGAAGAGAGTGCCGTCGAGGTCGAAGAGGGCAACGGAAAAGGTATTGTTCATATAATTTCGTATTCAAATCGTGAATCATTGGGGGCAGACCCCATTGATCCATTTTCGTTTTGGTTTTCGTACCACAGCGTGGTTTACCAGGGAAAGGTCTCGGGATCGTTGTCCTTGTTGGAGCGCAGGTTGATGTTCAGGGCGTCCAGGGCATCCATGTCTTCCGGTGCAAGGGCAAAGGAGAGGATATCAAGGTTTTCCTGGAAATGGCTGGGTTTGGCACGGGGAATGGTGATGAGGTCGCGCTGCAGAATCCATCGCAGGACAATCTGGGAGGCCGTCCGGCCATAGCGACCGGCCATTTCCTGGATGACGGGATGGCCGATGACGTCAATGTCGCCCTGTCCGAAGGGACCCCAGGCCTGAACCTGTATGCCGAGAGAGTGGTTGTAGGCCACGTTCTCCACCTGACTGAGCAGGGGGTGCACCTCAATCTGGTTCAGTACGGGACGGATGGCGGCATACTGCAGCAGGTCGTCCAGATGATGGTCGTTGAAGTTGCTCACGCCGATGCTCCGTGCCTTGCCCTGACGCACATAGTCCTCCATGACCTGCCAGGTCTTCCTGACGCAGTCCTTCACGGGCCAGTGGATGAGCAGCAGATCCACGTAGGGGGTCTGGAGTTTCTCCAGACTCTCGTCTATGGAGGCCCGGATGTCGGCCTCATCCCGTCGCATGACCTCGGTGGATATCTTGGTGGTCAGGAAGATTTCCTGGCGTGGCACGCCGCTCAGCCGGATGCCGTCGCCCACCTCCTTTTCGTTCTCATAGAGCTGGGCGGTGTCAATCAGGCGGAAGCCGGCCTGCAGGGCCAGTCGTACATTCTCGCTGGCGGTCTCGCCGCGAAGTCTCCAGGTACCTACACCTATCTGGGGTATCTCCATTCCGTTGTTCAGTTTCATGCTACTTTGTGGGTTTTGGGTTATGATTGCAAAGATAGTAAGACTTTGCGAGACTGGCAAGTTCTTCCGGAGTTATTATTTGGCCATAACCTATTTTCCCGCTCCAGTTTCTTTCGTATTAGGGGAAAAGTATGTAACTTTGCAGCCGATAATCGGCCAAAGAAGATGATGAAGAAGGACGTAGCCCTGGTCCTGGCCAGTGGCGGAGCGAAAGGATTTGCGCACATCGGTGTGATCGAGGAACTGGAACGCAGGGGATTCAATATCACCTCCGTGGCCGGCACGTCGATGGGGGCGCTCATCGGCGGACTCTATGCCGCAGGCGGACTGGAGAAGGCAAAACAGTGGTTCTATGACCTGGACAACAGGAAGATATGGTCGCTGCTGGACTTCAACTGGAGCATCAACTCGTTCGTGAAGGGCGAGAAGCTGATAGAGGCCATGAAGGAGATTGTGCCGGATGTCCTGATCGAGGATCTGCCCATCCCCTACTGTGCCGTCTGTACCGACCTGAAGACGGGTGAGGAGGTGGTGATACGGGAGGGAAGCCTGTACAATGCCATCCGTGCCTCGATCTCCCTGCCGGTCATCTTCACACAGGTGGCCACGGAGGATCAGGTGCTGGTGGACGGCGGCCTGGTGAACGGTCTGCCACTGAACCGGGTTGCACGCAAGCCGGATGACCTGCTGGTGGCCATCAACCTGGATGATTATGAGTGGGACGAAACGGAGGAGGAGAGGAAGCCGGCAGGGCGTTTCCCCAGGATGCGCTCCACGCTGAATGCCCTGAGCCACAATCCCATCAACATGCTGCGGCGGTCGCTCAGCGTGGCCATCAGGCAGAACATCAAGCTGTCCCTGGAACTCACGCCGCCGGACCTCTACCTGAACGTGGACCTGGCCGGCTATGGCAGCTATGACTATGACAACGCCAGGGAGATTGCCAATCTGGGACGGAAACAGATGGCCTGTCTGCTGGATGGCTGACATGAACGGGGGGCATATCCATGCAATTTCCGCAAGAACCTGCTTTTTAACTTTTTTTTGCGGGCAAAAGGCATGGGCTATGCTTTTTTTCGCTAACTTTGTACACACATTATATAATAAAACGAAATCAAACAGACAAAACCCATGGAACCCAGCAAGTATATACGCGTGGCCTACACGCTGTATGCCATTGAGAATGGCGAGAAGGAAGAGATCGAGGTAGCTCCCAAGGAGAATCCCTATATGTTCGTGAGCGGACTGGGCGTCAACCTGGACGCCTTCGAGGCTAACGTAGTGCCCCTGCAGGCAGGAGAGAAGTTCGACTTCCACCTGACGGCCGAGGAGGCCTACGGCGAGTACCATGCCGACTTCGTGCAGGAGGTGCCCCGCAACATCTTCGAGATTGACGGTCAGCTGAACACCAAGTTCATCTATGAGGGTGCCGTGGTACCCCTGCAGAACGCCGAGGGCCAGCGCTTCAACGGACTGATCCAGCACATCGGAGAGAAGCACGTCATCGTGGACCTGAACCATCCCCTGGCCGGCAAGGAGCTGAACTTCGTGGGTGAGGTAGTGGAGAGCCGCGAGGCCACAAACGAGGAGATCCAGGGCATGCTGAAGTTCCTGACCGGCGAGGGCTGCGGCGGTGGCTGCGGAAGTTGCGGCGGTGGTTGCGGAGGCTGCGGCGGTGGCTGTGGCGAAGGTGGCTGCGACTGCGGAGAGGGCGGATGTAACTGCAAGTAAGACAATGAGGAATACATTCGGAAACCTGTTTACCGTCACGACTTTCGGCGAGAGTCATGGTGCGGCCGTGGGTGGAGTGATTGACGGCATGCCGGCCGGCATTGCCGTGGACATGGACTTCATCCAGGGCGAGCTGGACCGTCGCAAGCCAGGACAGAGCCAGCTGACCACGGCCCGGAAGGAGGCCGACCAGGTTGAGATCCTGAGCGGTGTGTTCGAGGGCATGACGACCGGCACGAGCATCGGATTCATCGTGCGCAACACGAACCAGCACAGCTCGGACTATGAGAACATGCGAGGCCTGTTCCGTCCCTCGCATGCCGACTTCACCTACACGCAGAAGTACGGCCTGCGCGATCATCGCGGAGGCGGCAGGAGCTCGGCACGCGAGACGATCAGCCGCGTCGTGGCCGGCGCCTTTGCCAAGCTGGCCCTGCAACAGTTGGGCATCACCGTTCAGGCCTATACCCAACAGGTGGGCGGCATCTGCCTGCCTGGCAGCTACCAGGACTACGACCTGAACCTGACGGAAAGCAACGCCGTGCGCTGCCCCGATGCAGAGACGGCCCAGCGCATGTCGGAGTTGATCCTGCAGGTCAAGGCCGACGGCGACACGATCGGCGGCGTCATTGCCTGCGTCGTCAAGGGGTGTCCCGTGGGCCTGGGCGAACCGGCCTTCGGCAAGTTGCACGCCGCCCTGGGCAGCGCCATGCTGAGCATCAATGCCGTGAAGGGATTTGAGTATGGCATGGGCTTCAGCGGACTGGAACAGCGCGGCAGCGAGCAGAATGACATCTTCGTGCCTGACGGCAAGGGGGGTATCACCACCCGTACCAACCGAAGCGGCGGCATACAGGGCGGCATATCGAACGGCCAGGACATCTACTTCCGCGTGGCATGCAAGCCTGTGGCCACGCTGCTGATGGAGCAGGATACCGTGACCCTGGACGGACAGCCAACCACGCTCACGGCCCGTGGCCGTCATGATGCCTGCGTACTGCCCCGCGCCGTACCCGTCGTGGAGGCCATGGCAGCCATGACCATCCTGGACAACTATCTGTTAGACAAGACGGTAAAGCTGTAAATCAAAGAAACCGGGAGGCATCGAGTAATCGAGAGCTCGGGACATCGGCGTTTCGACGCCTCGATAATCCGATGTTACGATAATCCGGAGCCCCAAAACCCTAAAACCTCATAACCCCATAACCCCATAACCTCATAACCTAAAGAATATGAAGAAGATCATCATGGCCCTCCTGCTGGCCGTTACCACCCTGGGCGCCAAGGCCCAGTTTGAGCAGGGAACCTCCTACCTGAGCACTTCACTCACGGGCATGGACCTTTCTTTCCAGAAGCATCAGTTCAACTTCGGCCTTAACGCCAAGGCCGGCTACTTCTTTGCCGACGCCTGGATGGCATACGGCGAGATGGGCTATCATTTCCAGAACACCAAGGGCGACCACAACGACATCAACAGCATCAACCTCGGTGCCGGTATCCGCTACTACATTGAGCAGAACGGCCTTTTCCTGAACATAGGTGCCAAGTATGGCCACAGCTTGGCATACCACTTCACCACCGACAACATCTACCTGACACCCGAGCTGGGCTACTGCTTCTACCTGAACCACTACCTGAGCGTCGAGCCTGCCGTGTACTATGACATGTCACTCAACCACTTCTCCGACATGAGCAGGGTGGGTGTGAAGGTAGGCTTCGGCTACTACTTCTGAATACACACATGCAGGGGAGTTGGCTGGCCAACTCCCCTGCCCATATACATGATATCATGAAAAGCAACCTTTCCTGTCAGATAACCCGCAACCGGGTCAACACGCGCTATTACCGGCCCAGCGACCGCATCGAGCGCAGCAACCTGACACGTTTCGAGAAGATTCCCACCGAAATCCACACCACCAGCGAGGAAGGCTCGCTGTACGTGGCACAGGAGATTGCACGTGTCATCCGCCAGAAGCAGCAGGATCACCTGTCCTGCATGCTGGCCCTGGTGGGCGGCAACTCCCCGCGCGACGTCTTCCGCCACCTCATCCGCATGTACGAGGAGGAGAACCTGAGTTTCCACAACGTCATCATCTTCACGGCCTACGAGTACTACCCGCTGCCAAAGAACGCCCCGCATTCGCTGCTGAGCACGCTGCAGGAGGAATTCCTGAACTATGTGAACGTGCCGAAGAGCAATGTGTACAGCATGAACGGCAACATTCCGCAGGAGTATGTGTCGGAATACTGCACCAACTACGAGGCCCGCATCGAGCAGCTGGGCGGCATAGACATTGCCCTGCTGGGTATCGGACAGATGGGCAACATCGCCCTGAACGTACTGGGTTCGCAGCGCAACAGCCGCACACGACTGGTCCTGCTGGATGCCGTGAGCCGCTCGGAGGCGGCCAAGGTGTTCGGAGCCTGCGAGAGCGTGCCCGTATGTGGCATCACCATGGGCATCGCCACCCTGCTGTCGGCACGCAAGATCATCATGCTTTCCTTCGGTGAGGGAAAGGCCAAGGTGCTGCATGATGCCGTGGAGGGTGAAATCACGGACCAGTGTGCCGCCTCTGCCCTGCAGATGCATCCCGATGCACAGGTCGTGGCGGATCTCTCTGCGGCCACCAGCCTGACCCGCATCCAGCACCCCTGGCTGGTGACAAGCTGCGAATGGGATGACAAGCTGACGCGGTCGGCCATCGTGTGGCTGTGCCGGGAGACGGGCAAGCCCATACTGAAGCTGACGGACAAGGACTACAACGAGCGCGGCCTGGGCGAACTGCTGGCCCTGCACGGGTCGGCCTACAACGTGAACATCAAGATCTTCAATGACCTGCAGCACACCATCACCGGTTGGCCTGGCGGCAAGCCGGATGCCGACGACACATACCGGCCCGAGCGTGCCACGCCCTACCCCAAGCGGGTCATTGTGTTCTCCCCGCATCCTGATGACGATGTCATCTCCATGGGCGGAACCTTGCAGCGACTCATCAACCAGCACCACGATGTGCATGTGGCCTACCAGACCAGCGGCAACATTGCCGTGAGCGACGAGGAGATGTACCGCTTCCTGCACTTCATCGCGGGATTCAACAAACGTTTCGAGAACTGCGGAAGCGAGACTTCGGCCAGGCTGGTGACGCGTCTGTTCGATGAGATCAAGGATCAGAAGAACAACGAGAGCAACTCACCGGAGGCCCTGGCCATCAAGGCGCTGATCCGTCGCGGCGAGGCCCGCATCGCCGGACTGTACAGCGGACTGACCTACGATCACATTCACTTCCTGAACCTGCCGTTCTACGAGACGGGGCAGGTGCAGAAGAACCCGCTCGGCGAGGAGGATGTGCAGATTGTGCGGAGCATGTTGCAGGAGTTGAAGCCCCACCAGATCTTCCTGGCCGCCGACCTGGCCGATCCTCACGGCACGCACCGCATCTGCACGGATGCCGTCCTGGCTGCGCTGGACCTTGAAATGGAGGACAGGGCGGAATGGCTGAAGGACTGCCGGATATGGATGTACCGCGGTGCCTGGACAGAATGGGAGATTGATGACATCGAGATGGTTGTACCCATCAGCCCCGAGGAACTGCGCATGAAGCGCAATGCCATCCTGAAGCATCAGTCGCAGGCCGAGTCGGCCCTGTTCATGGGCAATGACGAGCGACTCTTCTGGCAGCGGGCCGAGGATCGCAACCATGCCACGGCTGACCTCTACCGCGACCTGGGTCTGGCAGCCTATGAGGCCATGGAGGCCTTCGTGGAGTACAGGATGGATAACGCCCAATAAACGCAAAAGACCCTAAAGCCCGTAAGGACCTTAGGGTCTTTAATGTATTTGGTGGTTTCTTTGGTTTACAGCTTTACTTTCTTCTTCACTACCTTCGACTCGTTCTGTATGCGGTCCAATGCCGTGACAACATAGGTATACTGGGTCTTGCCGTCCACATAGGGAAGCTGATACCAGGTATTGGAGGTGATGGTGAGGATGTGTGAGGGGTCGTCGATATTCACCTTCTCACCGGGCCCGAAGCGATATACCACAAAGCGTGTAGCCTTGTCCATCTCCTTCCTGGCCTTGGGTGCTGTCCAGAACAGCACATAGTCTCCCGTACTTGTCCATACAGGCTTTACGGCCTTGACCTTGCTGGGAGCCTTCTTGTCCATCCAGGGCATAGCGGGCTGCAAGGCAGGGTACTGATGGTACTGGTTGCGCAGGACTGTTGTGTAGTTCTCGGGATTGTCCACACAGGCCTTGGCATACCACTGACAGCTGCCTTGTGCATAGGCACGCTGCAGGTCGTACTTCTGATACACCTGATGCCAACCATTGCCACGCAGGTCCTTGTGCTTCACGGTGCGCTCCACATCCTGGCCAATGACCAGGGGTCGCCCCTGAGCGTGGGTTCCCCACCACTTTACGAGCGTTTCATAGTCTGCCGCCTTGTTGCCCAGCTCCCAGTAGATCTGAGGGATATTGATGTCAATCCATCCCTGGCGTACCCACAGCAGGATGTCGGCATAAAGGTCGTCGTAGTTCTGGGTGCCATTGGTAGCCGAACCATTCGGATCATTCTTCTGATTGCGGTAGATGCCAAAGGGCGACACACTGAACTTCACCCAGGGCTTGCAGGCACGGATGCTCCGGAACATATCCTGGATGAACAGGTTTACATTGTTGCGGCGCCAGTCATTACGATCCATTCCTCCGCCATACCGGGCATAGCTGCGATCGTCGGGGATGCTCACACCAGCAACGGGATAGGGATAGAAATAATCATCGATATGCAGGCCGTCAACATCATAGCGGCTGACGATATCGCAGGTTACCTGGCAGATATACTGACGGTTCTCGGGGATTCCCGGGTCAAACAACATCAGGCCCTCATACATGAAGAAGCGGTCGGGATGCTGCTGATAGTAGGCACTGGTCTGCTGGGGGGTGCCTTGGGTCTTTGCACGGTAGGGATTGATCCAGGCGTGCAGTTCCATACCTCTCTGATGGCACTGGTCGATCATCCACTGCAATGGATCCCAGTAGGGCTGGGGGGCACGGCCTTGCTGACCTGTCAGGTAACGGCTCCATGGTTCAAGGCTGCTCTCATAGAGGGCATCACCCTCCGGACGAACCTGGAAGAATATGGCATTGATACCCGTCTTCTGCAGTTCGTCCAGCTGGTAGGACAGCGTCTGTTGCATCTTGTCGCGGCCGATGCCGTTGAACTGGTTGTTTACACACTGGATCCAGACACCACGGAACTCGCGCTTCGGCTGAGCCCACAGATTCAGGGATACTGCCAGAAGCAGTAGGAAAAGGGTCTTCTTCATGAATAATGTAATGGTTTGTGGACAAAGGTAGCGAAAAAAACGCAGAAAGTCGGTATATCTCACTATTATTTTGTATTTTTGCGAGTAAATACACCGCTTATGGCGAGTAAACCGACTGCATACATGGAGAAAACCATTCATATCAAGGGAGCCAGGGTCAACAACCTGAAGAATGTCGAGGTTGAGATACCCCGGGGCAAGTTCGTGGTCATCACGGGTGTCAGCGGCAGTGGCAAGTCCAGCCTTGCCTTCGACACGCTCTATGCCGAGGGACAGCGTAGATACGTGGAAAGCCTGAGCAGCTATGCCCGGCAATTCCTGGGTCGCATGAGCAAACCCGAATGCGACTTCATCAAGGGCATCCCGCCCGCCATTGCCATCGAGCAGAAGGTGACAAGCCGCAATCCGCGAAGCACCGTGGGAACTTCCACCGAGATCTACGAGTACCTGCGCCTCCTCTTTGCCCGCATCGGCCGCACCTTCTCGCCCGTCAGTGGCACGGAGGTCAGGAAGCACAGTACGGAGGACGTGGTTCAGTGCATGCTCCGCCACAAGGAGGGCGAGCGGTTCATGGTCATCTGTCCCCTGCATATCCCAGAGGGACGCAGCCTGAAGGAACAGTTGATGATGGACCTCCAGAATGGTTTCACGCGTGTCCTGGTCAACGGCGAGGTGCAGCGCATGGAGGACTACAAGCCCAGGGAAACGGATCAGGTCATGCTGGTCATCGACCGAATGAGTGTCAATGACAGTAAGGACAACATCTCACGCCTCACGGATTCTGCCGAGACGGCCTTCTACGAGGGAGGCGGCGAAATGATGCTGCGCTGGATGGAGACCGGACAGGACGACACGTTCAGTACCCGTTTCGAGGCGGACGGCATGACTTTCGAGGAACCCTCGGACAATCTTTTCGCATTCAACTCGCCCATGGGTGCCTGTCCCGAATGCGAGGGCTTCGGCAAGATCATGGGCATCGACGAGCAGCAGGTCATCCCCAACTCCGCCCTGTCCGTCCATGACGGTGCCGTGGTGTGCTGGCGTGGCGAGAAGATGGCGGAATGGAAGACCTGGTTCATCCGTTTCAACAGCGAGCGCGGCTTCCCCATCTTCAAACCCTATTTCCAGC
Source organism: Bacteroidaceae bacterium (assembly GCA_045599425.1). GTDB lineage: Bacteria > Bacteroidota > Bacteroidia > Bacteroidales > Bacteroidaceae > Physcousia. The sequence goes on from JAZRVZ010000182.1 coordinate 12,694, forward strand.
TTACGCAGGAGGAGAAGGACTGGCTATGGCACGGTGTACCTTCGGGAAACGGGAAGCGAAAGATGAAGACAGAGAAGGTAGGCGGGCAGACCGTCTCCGTACCTGCGGACTGGCACATCTCCTCTGAGGAAAGGGAATGGGGGCTGCTCAGCATCGATGCCTTCTTTGACATGCTGAAGGCTGGTCAGTACAAGATTCAGAACCGTGTCATGCTGGCCCGCTACCGCGGCAAGACCACTTGTCCCAAGTGCCATGGCACCCGTCTGCGTCCCGAGGCCAGCTACGTCAAGGTGGCCGGCAAGGGCATCACTGAACTGGTGGACCTGCCTGTCAGCGAGCTCAAGCTGTGGTTTGACCAGCTCACCCTCACCGAACACGAACAGCAGGTAGCCAAGCGCATCCTCGTCGAGATCAAGAGTAGGCTGCAGTTCCTGGAAGACGTGGGGCTCTCCTACCTCACCCTCAACCGCCTGTCCAACTCCCTCTCAGGTGGTGAGAGCCAGCGAATCAACCTGGCCACCTCCCTGGGCAGTTCGCTCGTCGGCAGCCTCTACATCCTGGACGAGCCCAGCATCGGCCTGCACAGCCGGGACACCGACCGCCTCATCAAGGTACTCAGGCAGCTGCGCGACCTGGGTAACACCGTCATCGTTGTGGAGCATGACGAGGAAATCATCCGATCTGCCGACTATATCATAGACATCGGTCCCGATGCCGGCCGGCTGGGTGGCGAAGTGGTGTGGTGTGGCTGTCCGGATGCCGCAGAGCTCGAAGCCCCATCCGGGCACGAATCCCACACTTATGACTTCCTGGTGGGCAAGGACAAGATCGACCTGCCGGCTTCCCGCCGTCCCTGGAACCAGAGTATCTGGATCAGGGGAGCCAGGGCCAACAACCTGAAAGGCATTGACGTGCAGATACCCCTGAACGTCATGACCGTCGTAACGGGTGTCAGTGGATCAGGCAAGTCCAGCCTGGTCAGGGACATCTTCTACAACGCCATGAAGCGGCATCTGGACCAGGTAGCCGACCGCCCCGGTGAGTTCCTTGCCCTGGAAGGCGACATGAACCAGGTCAAGGCCATTGAGTTCATCGACCAGAACCCCATCGGCAAGAGCACCCGCTCCAATCCCGTCACCTACGTCAAGGCCTGGGACGAGATTCGCAAGCTCTTCTCCACCCTGCCCCTGGCCCAGCAGATGGGCTTCACACCCGGCTTCTTCAGCTTCAACACCGAGGGCGGACGATGCGAGGAGTGTAAGGGCGACGGCACGATTACGGTTATGGTCGCCGGCGACGATCCTGACGCGCCGGTGCCGGCATCGATCGTGCTGAAGGACGGCAAGGTCGCCATCGGGGTCGCGAATCCCGAGGCGAAGCGCAGATATTGCCTCGCGCGGGCAGCGAAGCTGGGCGACGAGTTCGTGCCGGACGAGACTACCTGGAAGACGGGTGCTGA
>JAZRVZ010000183.1:0-7803 GCA_045599425.1 Bacteroidaceae bacterium
GTGGACGTGTGGCTGACGGAGCGCGGCAACATCTATGGCTACAATAATCTGGCGGTGGACTTCCGTAACCTGTCGGACATGAAGCGCTTTACCCAGCGTGTCATCATGGATTGTACGCACAGCGTGCAGCGTCCCGGTGCCGCAGGAGGCAAGAGCGGCGGCAATCGTGAGTTTGTGCCCGCCATGGCCCAGGCTGCCAAGGCCTTTGGGGCCAACGGCTATTTCTTTGAGATTCACCCTGACCCTGAGAAGGCGTTGAGCGATGGTCCCAATATGTTGTATCTGAATGACTTCGAGTCCGTTCTTAAATCATTGTTGTAGGAGCTATGCAGAACTGTAGAACCATAGCAGAGCAGTGCCTGCGGGATGAGGCGGAAGCCATCCTGGCACTGATTCCCCAGCTTGACGAGAACTTCGACCGTGCCGTTGAACTGATTCTGCAATGCACGGGCAAGGTCGTACTGACCGGTGTGGGCAAGAGTGGCCATGTGGCTGCCAAGATTGCTGCCACGCTGAGCAGTACGGGTACGCCGGCCTTCTATCTGAACCCTCTTGATATCTACCATGGCGACCTGGGTGTCATGACCCAGAATGACATTGTCATCGCCCTGTCCAATTCCGGCCAGACGGACGAGCTGCTGCGTTTCGTACCCTGTCTGCAGGAACGTCACATACCCCTTGTCGGCATCAGTGGCAACCCCGACTCGCTCCTGGCCAAGCACAGTGTGTGCCATCTGGTGGCGAGCGTTGAGCACGAGGCCTTCCCACTAAACCTGGCTCCCACGTGCAGTACGACGGCTGCCCTGGCCATGGGTGATGCCCTGGCTTGTGCCCTGGTGGAGTGCCGCCGCTTCAAGGAACGTGATTTTGCCCGTTTCCATCCGGGCGGTTCATTGGGGCGACGCTTGCTGAGCACGGCCAAGGATGTGATGCGCACGGACGACCTGCCCGTGATTCCGCCCGAGATGCCGCTGGGCGAGGCCATCATCCAGGTGAGCCGCGGTAAACTGGGACTCTGTGTGGCGGAGGATGACCTGGGGTGTGTGCTGGGCATCATCACGGACGGCGATGTGCGACGGGCCACGGAGCACCTGCGCGAACGCTTCTTCTATGTGCCTGTGCAGGAGGTGATGACCCGGAATCCTGTCTGCGTCTCGCCTGAGACCAAGATAGATACGATACTTAACCTCATCAATACGCGACTGATTCATGCCGTTCTGGTGGTGGATGAACAGAAACACCTCCTTGGCATCGTCGATAACTTCAGCTGTATGGTATGAGACGTTTCCTGATCCTGTTGATATTACTGTTACCCACCATGACTGACCATCTGATACTCCAGGCCCAGACGCCGGCTTCAGAGCCGGAGGCCGTTGGTGTGCCCTCTGCCGAAGTAGGGCAGGGCGGCCATGGGATGGAACAGTCATTCGTCGCTGATGGTCATGCCAGCTCCGAACTGCGTCAGTCGCTGCGGTCGCTGGACATTCCTTTCTATGACGGGGGAAGCGTGACACTTCTTCCCAGTGGCATTGAGAAGTTCCAGGATATGTTCAAGGCCATCCGGCAGGCACGTCGCTATGTTCATCTTGACTATTTCAATTTCCGCAACGACAGCATCGGCTGGGCTTTGTTCGGCCTTTTGGGCGAGAAGGCCCGTGAAGGCGTGCAGGTCAGGGTGCTCTGTGATGATTTCGGCAACCGCAGCAACGATCATCCGCTGACCCGGCAGCACCTGGACAGCATACGGGCAATGGGGGTGAAGATCCAGATCTTCGACCCGATGGTCTTTCCCTGGATCAACCATTTCTATCACCGTGACCACCGTAAGATCGTAGTGGTGGACGGAGATCTGGCCTACAGCGGTGGCATGAACGTGGCCGACTATTACCTGCACGGCAAGCCTGAGATTGGTGACTGGCATGACATGCACATGCGTCTGGAGGGCCCCGTGGTTCAGCGGTACGAGGAAATCTTCGAGGAAAGCTGGTGGAACGAGACCGGTGAGATCCTGAAGCGGGAGGAGTATGTGGGGTCGGATGCCAGGGTGAGTGATTTCTACTACGACCTGCGTCCCGATACCACGGCCGATGCCCGGCAGAAGAGCATAGCGGTGGTCAGCCGCAAGCCAGGCAAGCGCAGCAAGGACATGCGCAAGGCATACGTGGCAGCCATTGATGCGGCGCAGCATCATATCCAGATAGTCAATCCCTATCCAACGGGGGTCTACAGTGTCCGTCGTGCCCTTTACCGTGCCCTGAAGCGAGGTGTGCGGATTGAGTTCATGGTCTCTGCCAAGAGCGACGTGCCCATCACGCCCGACGTGGTGGGCATCCAGATGCGCCGCCTCATGAAGCGTGGGTGTGAGGTCTATTATTACGAAACAGGTTTCCACCACAGCAAGTTCATGATTGTCGACGACCAGCTTTGCACCATCGGTTCTGCCAACCTCGATGCACGAAGCATGCTCTTTGACTATGAGGTGAATGCCTTCATCTTTTCGCCCGATACGTCTCATGAACTGCAGGCCATCTTTGAACGTGACAAGCAGCAGTGTACTCTGCTGACGCCGGAGGGTTGGAAGAAGCGTTTCACGATGCCGCATCGTATCCTGGGTCGCATCTTCGGTGCATTCAAGGGATTCTTTTAGGGGAATCGAGTATGGAAAGTTGAAAACTGAACGTCTTGCTCTGAAAGAAACGGAAAACCAGGAGTTGGCTTTTCTTCAAGAAGCACCTGCAATTTTCAGCTTTCAACTTTCCAAGAGGTCGTGCATCAGGTCAATCTCATGCTGTTTCTTGCCCAATGACAGCAGGAGTTCATTGTCTTCATTGAAGGGAGTCAGGGCATCCGTAATCTTGGGATCATCCGTCAGGTACCGGCGTATATAGCCTTTGTACAGTTCGATGGCCCGGGCGGTATTGCCTTGCATCCAGGCCGTATGTCCGGCGTTCAGGTAGTCCTGCCATCTCGCATCTGTCGATTCCATCAGCTTGACATAGTATTTCATGGCCTGCTCGTGCTTGCCCTGTTGCAGGGAGCACCAGGCAATGGCACGTTGCGAGGGAGCGATGTGGCGTCCCTCCAGTTCAAGGCGGAAGAAGCGCTGTGAGGCTTCCTGCCAGCGTCGGAGCTGGATGAGACAGAGGCCCGTTTCGGAGATGACCTTGGCATTGTCCGGTTCAAGGCGTTCCAGTTGCAGCAGGCAGTCCAGTCGCTGCTCGTGCCTTCCCAGATGTCCATAGCATAACTGCATCTGAGCCAGTGTCCAACTGTGTTCCGGAGCCAGGATATCTGCCTGGCTGTAGAGGGTGAGGGCACTGCCGAAATGTCCCTGTTGCTGCTTGCAGTATGCCGCGGTGCGAAGCGTCTCGGCATCGCTTCCCTCCAGGCGTACCAGGTGGTTGAGGTAGGCCTCAGCCTCCGTGTAGTTCTTGTATTTTACCAGGAAGTCGGCCAGCATGTGCAAGGATTTCCTGTTGGAGGACAGGGCCGGTCCGATGATGCCGTTCTGCAACCAGTTCGTGCTGAAGGTGAAGGGATTCTGCCATTCCTGGCAATGGTGGAACATGTTGAACACGCGGTAAAGTTGCTGCATGTACTTGCGGCAGAGCAGGCGGTCGTCATTGTGGCTCAAGCTGCCCAGCTTCTCGATCTGGTGGAATATGCCTCCCTCATCCGACGCCTCGCTGTCCTTCCGGAGGTGAAGCAGGGAGGAAAGCTGTTCCTTGATTTCCTTGCCCAGATGCCTGAACATCAGCAGCAGGGTGCCGTAGCGGTCCGTGTCACAATCTGCCATGCCCATCAGGTCCATCATGTTGCCTATCAGACTGGCATTCTCCTGCTCCCCCGCAATCTCACGGATCTCCGTGCGCTGCTTGTCAAAGGGCAGGAACCAGTGGGGCAGTTGCCTGAAGAATGGCAGGCTGCGCGTGGCCATCATGTTGCCTGCATTCAGGTCGATGCCGTCCTTGTGCATGTCAATGAATTCCATCACACTGTTCTTCAGTGCCTTCCTGTCGCCCGCATTGTCAAGCGGCATGTCAATCTGGATCTCCCCGTCCTGGTCGAATCCCAGGTCTATGCGACCGTCCTTAGCCATTTTCATGAAGCCCGGCAGGATATCCTTTTCCATCTTCTCACGGGCAGTCTGTGTCTGCAGACAGATAAGGAAGGCCTGGTTCAACCGTGCTGTGATCTTCTGGATCTCACTGTCCTGGGTCAGGGTGGAAATCCTTTCCGTCAGCTCCCCGCAGAGCAGCATGTCCTTCTCGTGGCAGAGGGCGCAGAGCGTGATTCCCATGATGGCACGTACCTTTACCGACATCAGCGTGCTGCCGGCATACTGGATGAGCAGGTCAACCTTTGCTGCGTCCATGTATTCCACAAGGGCCATCCCCAGGGCCGACATCAGTACGCACTGCTCGGTATCGGTACTATGTTCCAGCACGCCCTGAATCATAATCTCCTCATGACTGCCCAGTGGGGCACTGGTCCAGATGTGATAGAACAACTGGTCCAGAAGGGCTTCGCGCGACTGCGTACTTTGCCCAGCTGCGACATACCGTCCCGCCACGTCCCGCAGGCACTCCTGATGCTCCTCAATCTGTTTACGGGTCTGCACATAGTGTGACTCCTCGTTCTGCAGGCGATATTGCCGTTCGGCCAGGATCAGCAACTGGAGCGCCTTCTCCATCATTCTTGCCCTCATGCGGCCACTATCCTCGTCGGTTCCTCCCGAGCGGATGAACTGCAGCATACGTCCGTAGCTGTCCTCCAGCTGCTGGCAGTCGTCCAAAGCGTCTGACAGCTGCCCCTCCCTGAGTAACATATTAATAAGGTATAGGGCATCACGCAGGTGATGCCTGTGAAGTGCCTTGTGAGCCTCTTCCCGCAGCTGGGTGAATACTTCAGGGGTCAATGTCGTATGTGTATTGGTTGATTCTTTGATGTCAGGTTGGCTTGGCAGGCTACTTCACGAACCTTCCCCGCTCATCCCTCAGCCATCGCTCTGCTTCCAGGGCAGCCTGTGAGCGCACAGAGTCAAGCGGTGCTGGTTTCCACTCCCACCAGTGCGTGCGGCGCAGGTGACGGTCGGGTATGAGATAGTCATCGCGCAGGATGGCATGCAGCAACGTCGTGTCAGGTTGCTCCACCAACTGTCTCCTGGCCTTCTCATAGATCACCTTCAGTCCATCCACCTGCTTCCTGCGGGTACTGTCGGCCATCTGAATGGTCGAGGCGGCCAGTACGGTCCAGGGAGTCTGGTCCTCGGGCTCCTCCCACAGACAGTTCACCAGCGTCGTGTCGCACAGCAGGGAATAAGGCTGTGGCAGGAAGGCCGCGTCGATCAGGCCGCTCATCATCATGTCATAGCGAAGGTGCGTGCTGCCAATCTGTATGCGGAAGATATCCAGCGTACCAAGGTCCGTCCCCTCCAGTATCTTGTCGCTCCAGTAGTCGCTGTGGCTATGTCTCTCCATGCCAATCAGTTTCTCCTTGAGCTGTTCTGTTCTTGTGATTTCCTTTTCCTTTACGGAATAGAGCCCCAGCGTGCCGGTTGTGGTGGCAATGGGGGTTATGATGAAGCCCTCCTCATACTGGAGAGCCATGATACGAGCCACGTCTGTGAACGTGGCATGGGCATGTCCCCGTGTCAGGGCCGTATCACAGTCCATCATGGATTCATAATGGTCCAGTCTGATTCCAAGACTGTCGGCAGAGAGCATGCCGCTTCTCTCCGCATAATACAGAGGCAGGGTCTCCAGGGTAGGGAACACTGCCACGTGAAGGGCCAGCGAATCCTGTCTCGCCAGTTCTTCCTGAGAAAAATTCTCCTCTGCCTCTCGGCATGAGCTGATGAGACAGAGGAGTATGGATATGATAAATATTCGTTTCACAATCTGAAATTAAGAATTAAGAAACTAAGAGTCAGGAAAGATGAAGCCATGCCCAATTCTCCCAAATCTTAATTTTTAATTTTTAATTCTTCATTTCTTCTTAGCCCTTGATGGCTGCTACACCGGGAAGAACCTTGCCCTCGATAGCCTCGAGCAGGGCACCACCACCGGTAGAGATGTAGGAAACCTTGTCGGTCAGACCGAACTTGGTGCAGCAGGCAACAGAGTCACCACCACCGATTAGAGAGAATGCACCCTCAGCGGTAGCCTTGGCGATAGCCTCACCTACAGCGCGTGAACCAGCGCAGAAGTCGTCGCACTCGAAGCAGCCGGCGGGGCCGTTCCACAGGATGGTCTTGGCACCCTCGATGGCAGCAGCGAACTTGGCAGCACTTACAGGACCTGCATCCAGACCCTCGAACTCAGCGGGGATAGCGTTGCTGGGGAATACCTCGATCTTGGCACCGTCCTTTACAGAGAAGGTAGAGAAGTCATAGCCGGTGCAGCATACGCTGTCCTCACCCAGAACGAGCTCTACGCCGTTCTCCTTGGCCTGCTTCTCAACGTTCAGGGCAACGTCCAGCTTGTCCAGCTCAACGATAGAGCCACCGATCTCGCCGCCGTGAGCCTTGGCGAAGGTATAGGTCATACCACCGCAGAGGATCAGCTTGTCCACCTTGCCCAGCAGGTTCTCGATGATACCGATCTTTGAAGATACCTTTGAACCACCCATGATGGCTACGAAGGGACGCTTGATGTTGCTCAGCACGTTGTCAACGGCCTGAACCTCCTTCTCCATCAGATAGCCCAGCATCTTGTTGTCAGCATCGAAGTAGTCAGCGATGACAGCGGTGGAAGCGTGCTTGCGGTGAGCGGTACCGAAGGCATCCATCACGTAGCAGTCAGCGTAGCTTGCCAGGGTCTTGGCGAACTCCTTCTGGCTTGCCTTCATGGCCTTCTTGGCATCCTCGTATGCGGGATCCTCCTTGTCGATACCTACGGGCTTGCCCTCCTCCTCGGGATAGTAGCGCAGGTTCTCGAGCAGCAGCACCTCACCGGGCTTCAGGGCAGCAGCAGCCTCCTGAGCCTTGGCGCAGTCGGGAGCGAACTGAACCTCTGCTACACCCAGGGCAGCAGCAACGGCCTCCTTGATCTGACCCAGTGACAGCTCGGGCTTAACCTTGCCCTTGGGCTTACCCATGTGAGACATGATGATCAGGGCACCACCCTCGTCGAGGATGTGCTTCAGGGTGGGAACTGCACCACGGATACGGGTGTCATCGGTGATAACGCCCTCCTTCAAGGGTACGTTGAAGTCAACACGAACGATTGCCTTCTTGCCGGCAAACTTGTAATCGTTAATTGTCATAATGTCTTGTTGTTTAGATTATGTTGAAAATACGTTAGTCTCATGGTGTGCGGGACCGTTACTCCATAATGGAGAACCATCCCCAAACCGCATACAAAGTTAGTGGATTTTTACGTCTTTTGCAAATTTCCGGGCACAAAAATCCACCAAACCGCAAACATCGCACTTCGGTGCCCTGGCCGTACATACATACCGGCCATGCAGGATGAGCCAGTGATGGGCTGTAGAGACCAGGTTCTCAGGTATATGCTTCACCAGTTCCCGCTCCACGCTCAGGGGGGTCGTGCAACCGGCGGGCACCAGGCCGATGCGGTGGCTCAGCCGGAAAACGTGCGTGTCCACCGGCATGCAGGACTTCCGGAAGATGACGGCCTGGATGACATTCGCAGTCTTCCTGCCCACACCCGGCAAGCGCTCCAGCTCCTCACCCGTGGCGGGGACCTCGCCCCCGAAGTCCTTCAGCAGCATCCGCGCCATCCCCACCAGGTGCCTGGCCTTGCTGTTGGGGTAGCTCACGCTCCTGACATACCCCAGGAC
>JAZRVZ010000184.1:0-10452 GCA_045599425.1 Bacteroidaceae bacterium
GTTTGGTGACAACAAGATTGAGAAGATGGAACTGGCCAAGGTTGGTCAGCGCACCGAGCATAAGTATATCGGATGCAACTGTGGTATCATGGACCAGTTTGCCAGCGTATTCGGCAAGGCCGGTTCGCTGATGCGCCTGGACTGCCGTAGTGGCGAATATGCCTACTTCCCCTGGAATCCCAAGGGTTATCAGCTTGTTCTGGTCAACAGTTGTGTGAAGCACGAACTGGCTGGTTCGCCCTATAACGAGCGCCGTCTGCAGTGTGAGCACGTTGCAGAGGTCATTAAGTCACACCATGCAGAGGTAGAAACCCTGCGTGATGCCAACATGGACATGCTGGAGGAGGTCAAGGCTGAGATTACCGCCGACGAATACAAGCGTGCACGTTACGTCATTGGTGAGGTTGAGCGCGTTCTGGCCGTATGCGATGCTCTGGAGGCTGGTGACTATGAGACCGTTGGTCAGAAGATGTACGAGACACACTACGGCCTGAGCCAGGAGTACGAGGTTTCCTGCGAGGAACTGGACTACCTGAACGAGATTGCCAAGGAGACAGGCGTGACCGGTTCACGCATCATGGGCGGCGGCTTCGGCGGTTGCACCATCAACCTGGTTTCTGAGGAACTGGTGCCCCACTTCAAGGAAGTAGTCAAGACCAGGTATGCAGAGAAGTACGGCAAGGAGCCCATCGTGATCGACGTAGTGATTGGCGACGGCTCACGCAAGCTTTGCTGATTCCCGTAGCCCATTCCTGACAACAGGTTTCTGAGAGAACAAAATTACCAATTGCACACATAAAAGGATCCACTCGAAGAAAATTCGGGTGGATTTTTTTTGTTTCCACCGATGAATACAGAGTATTTACGTAGTAAAAGTTAAAAAAATCAATAATTGTCACATCAGTTTAAGAATATTTTGCTAAATTTGTAGGGTAAAACGCACACTAACTATTAACATTAAATATTTATTCCATGAAAAAAGAACTGAAATCGCTCGCCTTTGGCAGCATTGCTCTTGCTTCTATGGCACTTGCAACTTCATGTGGTGGAACTAAGACCGCAGAGTCCAAACTGACAGCTTCCGGTCTTGATCCCGAGGCTTTTGACACAGCTATCTGTGTAAGTTACAACTATGATGCCGGTGCATTCGAGGCTGATGAGGCCAATGCAAAGCAGGTGGAGCTCCACACCCTCAAGAATGCCAATGGCATGGAAGTCTGCATCACCAACTTCGGTGGTCGTATCGTCAGCATTATGGTACCCAACAAGGATGGCCAGTTCGTTGATGTGGCTGCCGGTTTCGACAAGGTGGAGAACTACTTCCCCTGGAACTATGCAACAGATTACGGAAGCTCAGTAGGTCGTTATGCCAACCGTATTGACGGTGGCAAGTTTGTATGCGGTACCGACACCATCACCCTGGATAAGAACAACAATGATCATGCTTGTCTGCACGGCGGTTTCACCGGTTGGCAGTATCAGGTTTACGACGTAGTTGAGAAGACAGACAACACCCTGAAGCTGCACATCGCTACCAAGGGCGAGGTTGACAACAAGTTCCCCGGCGACGTTGACGTGACCATTCTGTTCGCCCTGACCGATGACAATGCCATCGAGATCAGCTATGACGGTACTACTGACAAGGAGACCATCCTCAACATGACCAACCACACCTACTTCAACCTGTCAGGTGACTTCAACAACACCATCTGCGACGCTCTGCTGACCGTCAATGCAGACAACTACACACCTGCGGATGAATTCTACATCCCCACTGGCGAGATTCGTCCCGTTGCTGGTACCGTATTCGACTTCCGCACTGCCAAGAAGATTGGTCTGAACTTCCCCGACAACGATCCCGAAATCGTAGCTGCAGGTGGTGGCTATGACCACAACTGGTGTCTGAACACCAACTGTGACGAGACCAAGGTGGCCGTAACCCTGAGTGATCCCCGCTCCGGCATCAAGATGGACGTCTATACCAACGAGCCCGGTATCCAGTGCTACACCGCCAACTTCCAGGACAGCAGCTGCCCCGGCAAGAACGGTATCATGTATCCCTATCAGTGCGCCATCTGTCTGGAGTCTCAGAAGTATCCCGATTCTCCCAACAAGTGGACCATGGAAGGCTGGGGTGAGAAGACCAACCCCTTCATCTCTCCCGAGAAGCCTTATCACAGCTACTGTAAGTACGCTTTCTCCGTTGAAAAATAAATTCCAAAATCATTAAATAATCAAAATCAAATCAAAATGGGCGTTTTAGAAGCTTTGAAAAACAATGGCTTTGCAACGATTGACTACGTTGTGTTTGCCGCCTATATCGTCATTCTCGTCGGTATGGGTATCTTCCTTTCTCGTGGAAAGAAGGGAGAAGAGAAATCATCCACCGATTACTTCCTGGCAGGTAATACCCTGACTTGGTGGGCTGTCGGTGCATCACTGATTGCTGCCAACATCTCTGCCGAGCAGTTCATCGGTATGTCTGGTTCAGCCTTCGCATCCGGTATTGCACAGGCTGCATACGAGCTGATGGCTGCTGCCACCCTGCTCGTTGTAGGTAAGTTCCTGCTGCCTCTGATGATCGAGAAGAAGATCTTCACCATCCCTCAGTTTCTGCGTGAGCGCTACAACTGGGGTGTAGGTCTGGCCTTCTCCCTGCTGTGGCTGTTCCTCTATGTGTTCGTTAACCTGACCTCCGTAGCATGGCTCGGTGCCCTGGCTATCCAGCAGATCCTCGGTCTTCCCACCGACATGATCATCACCGTTGCCGGTATGGACATCGACCAGGTTCGTCTGGTAATCATCCTGGCCCTGTTCCTCATTGCCGGTATCTACTCTATCTATGGTGGTCTGGCATCCGTAGCCTGGACCGACGTAATGCAGGTAACCTTCCTCGTAGGTGGTGGTCTGATCACGGCCTATGCTGCCCTGTCAGTAATTGGCGAGCAGGTTTGGGGTTGCGGCGCCATGGAGGCACTGGGCAACATCTACAACTGGTGTATCGGTCAGGAAGGCGACAAGCACTTCAACCTGATCGTAACCCGTAACGAGGAACTCTATCCCGTCATCAACGGTGGTGCAGAGAATGTCCTGGTTGGCGGTAAGGAGGATCCCTTCTTCACCAACCCCGGTCTGGTACTCGTATTCGGTGCCCTGTGGCTGACCAACCTGGGTTATTGGGGTTTCAACCAGTACATTATCCAGAAGGGTCTGGCTGCCAAGTCTCTGGCCGAGGCCAAGAAGGGTATGGTATTCGCTGCCGTACTGAAGATCTTGATCCCCTTCATCGTATGTATCCCCGGTGTATGTGCATTCTTCATCATGAACGGTGACGTTGACGGTGTTCCCGTATTCGACAAGCTCGCAGATCACCTGCACGGTACCATCGGTCGTTCCGACGATGCCTATCCTTACCTGATTCACAACTTCACCCCCACTTTCGTCAAGGGTCTCTCATTCGCTGCCCTGGCTGCAGCCGTAATCTCTTCACTGGCATCCATGTTCAACTCAACCTCTACCCTGTTCACCATGGATATCTACAAGCAGTTCATCAACAAGAACGCCAGTGAGAAGAAGCTCGTTAGCGTAGGTCGTCTGACCTCTATCTCAGCCCTGATCATCGCCCTCATCGCCGTTTATCCTCTGATGGGTGGTATCGACCAGGCCTTCCAGTTCATCCAGGAGTACTCTGCATTCGTTTATCCCGGTGTAGTAGTAATCTTTGGTCTGGGTCTGCTGTGGAAGCGTGCCAGCGGTACTGCTGCCGTAGTTGCAGCCATCGGTACCTTCGCTTTCTCTATCATCTTCAAGTTTGCCTTCCCCGAGATTCCCTTCCTCGTACGTTCCGGTCTGGTATTCATCGTACTGGTAATCCTGTTCGTTGGTATCTCACTGACCAACAAGAACGTAGAGAAGGCTACCGAGCTGAGCGAGGCTGACATCAAGCAGCAGCTGTTCTGGAGCCGTATCATGTGGATCATTGCTGGCGTATCTGCAGCCCTCTTCGTGGCTTCATTCTTCAGCGAGACCCTGCACATCTACGGTATGGAAGGTGCCATGGCATTCTTCGCAGCCATCACTGCTACCATTGCCTACTACCTCCGCTCCAATGCTCTTGACAAGGTTCAGGATACCAAGCTCGTTGCCATCGACCTGGCTATCTTCAAGACCGACAAGACCTTCAACATTGGTTCTGCCGTTGTAATCATCTTGCTCACCGTTCTCTACCTTGCCCTTTGGTAATCAACAATATTTGGATGCTGCTCCGCCATTTGCCGGGGCGGCATCCATTTATACATTATATATAATATAAAGGCTCAGGCGTCAAGCCTCTCCCATGACGCGAAAATCATGTGTCGGACGGACACCACCAAGATTTGAAACAACATCCTCTGACTCAGAGGATCCCACATATAGAAGACAAGATAAGAAAAAATACAAACCATTCAAAAACACAACCTATGTTAGAAGAACTCAAAGAAAAAGTATTCAAGGCTAACCTCGACCTCGTAAAGCAGGGGCTGGTTATCTTCACCTGGGGTAACGTATCAGGTATCGACCGCGAGAAGGGTCTGGTAGTCATCAAGCCCAGCGGTGTAAGCTATGACGACATGAAGGCCAGCGATATGGTAGTCGTTGACCTGGAGACTGGCAAGGTGGTAGAGGGCGACCTCAACCCCTCAAGCGACACTCCCACCCACCTCGTACTCTACCGTGCATTCCCCAATATCCAGGGCGTTGTTCACACCCACTCCACCTACGCCACCGCCTTTGCACAGGCAGGCCAGGACATCCCCAACATCGGTACCACACATGCCGACTATTTCTACAAGGCCATTCCCTGCACCCCCGACATGACCAAGGCAGAGGTTGAGGGCGAGTACGAGCTGGAGACCGGTAACGTCATCGTGGACGAGATCCTGAATATCCGCAAGATCAACCCCGACCATACCCCCGCCGTACTGGTCAAGAACCATGGCCCATTCTCATGGGGCACCTCTCCCGACAATGCCGTGTACAATGCCAAGGTGATGGAGCAGGTTGCCAAGATGGCCTTCATCAGCTTCAGCGTCAACCCCATGACAACCATGAATCCACTGCTTGTCGAGAAGCACTATAACCGCAAGCACGGTCCCAATGCCTATTATGGCCAGAAGGGTCAGAAGCACTGATCGACATTAGTGTGAGATACGCAACGAAAGGAAGGAACCATACAACCACAGCCTTTCTTTCTGCATGAAAACAAACAAGACCAATTAACTTATAAAACGAAATAACCATGTTTGAAAATTTGGAACTTTGGTGGGTAACTGGTGCACAGTTGCTCTATGGAGGTGAGACCGTCAAGATTGTAGACGGCCACTCAAAGGAAATGGTAGACGGACTGAACAACGGTGGTCAGATTCCCGTCAAGGTAGTATATAAGGGTACAGCAAACAGCAGCAACGAGGTAGAAGCCATCATGAAGGCTGCCAGCCTCGATCCCAAGTGCGCCGGTGTAATCACCTGGATGCACACCTTCTCACCTGCAAAGATGTGGATCAAGGGTCTGCAGGCTCTGCAGAAGCCCTTGCTGCACTTCCACACCCAGTACAACGCCGAGATTCCCTGGGATACCATGGATATGGACTTCATGAACCTCAACCAGTCCGCACACGGTGACATCGAGTTCGGTCACATCTGCACCCGCATGCGCGTACCCCGCAAGGTAGTCGTTGGCAACTGGAAGGATCAGGAGGCACAGAAGCAGATTGCCGTCTGGGCCCGCGTCTGCGCCGGTGTTGCCGATGCACACAACTGCCGTTGCCTGATGTTTGGTATGAACATGAACAACGTAGCCGTAACCGACGGTGACCGCGTTGAGTTCGAGCAGCGTTTCGGCTACCATGTTGACTACTACCCCGTATCATCCCTGATGGACTACTTCAAGAAAGTAACCGACGCCGAGGTAGACGCCCTGGTTGAGACCTACAAGCAGGAGTACACCATCAAGATTGACGAGAGCGGCGAGGAGGTTTACTGGGAGAAGGTTCGCAATGCCGCAAAGGCAGAGCTCGCCATCCGTGCCGTCCTGAAGGACGAGGGCGCCACAGCCTTTACCACCAACTTCGATGACCTGGGTGATGCTGACATCGATGATCCTAACTTCTGCGGCTTCGACCAGATTCCCGGTCTTGCTTCACAGCGCCTCATGGCCGAGGGTATCGGTTTCGGTGCCGAGGGTGACTGGAAGACCGCCTGTCTGTACCGCACCATCTGGGTCATGAACCAGGGCAATGCCAACGGCGTATCATTCCTGGAGGACTACACCCTGAACTTTGCTGATGGCCAGACCTCAATCCTTCAGAGCCACATGCTCGAGGTTACTCCTCTCATCGCCACCAACAAGCCCACCCTCGAGGTACACTTCCTGGGTATCGGTATCCGCAAGCAGCAGACCGCCCGTCTGGTATTCACCAGCAAGGTAGGTGCCGGTCTGAAGGCAACCATCGTAGACCTTGGCAACCGCTTCCGCATCATCACACAGCAGGTTGAGTGCATCGAGCCCAAGCCCATGCCCAAGCTCCCCGTTGCATCTGCCCTCTGGGTTCCCCAGCCCACCTTCGAGATTGGTGCCGGTGCATGGATCCTCGCCGGTGGTACTCACCACAGTGCCTTCGGTTACGACATCACCGAGGAATACTGGGAGGATTTCGCAGAGATCCTGGGCGTAGAGATTATGGAAATCAACAAGAACACCACCATTGCCGACTTCAAGCAGAACCTCCGCAACAACGAGGTTTACTACATGCTTGGCAAGGCACTGAAATAAATTACATTAATCAAGTTTCGCAAGCTCAACATGTTTTTGGAAGTTAAAGAAGTTAGAGGAAGTTAACTTTTGATTAGTCAAAAGTGGAAGTTAAAGGACGACAGGGGAAGTTCCTCAAAAAGCTAAATCATTCGTCCTTTAACTTCCTTAGCGGTGCGATAACTTCCTAAACTTGAGCTTGTTGGAAACATGCGAAAGTTAAATTACATTATAAATAATGACTGCAAAAGAAACAATCATTGCTGGTAAGGCCGTGCTCGGTATCGAGTTCGGCTCTACCCGCATCAAGGCTGTCCTCATCGACGAGGAGAACAAGCCCATAGCACAGGGTTCTCACGAGTGGGAGAACCAGTTGCACGACGGTATCTGGACATACTCGACCGAGGCTATCTGGTATGGCCTCGCTGATTGCTATGCCGACCTCCGCAAGAATGTAAAGTCCCAGTATGACTGTGAGATTGAGATCCTCGCCTCTATCGGTATCTCAGCCATGATGCACGGCTACATGGCCTTCGGTCCCAACGGCGTAGCCAGTCAGGGTGCTCCCGTAGGCGAAAGCGAGAAGATCCTCTCACCCTTCCGTACCTGGCGTAACACCAACACCGGTGCTGCTGCTGCCGAGCTGTCACAGCTCTTCAACTACAACATTCCCCTTCGTTGGTCCATCTCCCACCTCTACCAGTGCATCCTGGACAACGAGGAGCATGTATCAGGTATCACCTACCTCACCACCCTCGCCGGTTACATCCACTGGCGTCTCACTGGCGAGAAGGTACTGGGTATCGGCGATGCATCAGGTATGATTCCCGTTGATCCCGAAACCAAGAACTACAACGCCGAGATGGTACAGAAGTTCAACGAGCTCGTTGCACCCAAGAACTTCTCCTGGAAGCTCGAGGACATTCTGCCCAAGTGCATCTGCGCTGGTGAGAATGCCGGTTTCCTGACCGAGCACGGTGCCAAGCGTCTGGATATCTCCGGCCACCTGAAGCCCGGTTGTCCCCTCTGTCCTCCCGAGGGCGACGCAGGCACCGGTATGGTTGCCACCAATGCTGTCAAGCAGCGTACGGGTAACGTCAGCGCCGGTACCTCTTCATTCTCCATGATCGTACTGGAGAAGGATCTGTCAAAGCCCAACGAGATGATCGATATGGTGACCACTCCCGACGGCTCACTTGTAGCCATGGTACACTGCAACAACTGTACCTCTGACATCAACGCCTGGGTGAAGCTCTTCAAGGAGTATCAGGAACTGCTCGGTGTACCCGTTGATATGAACGAGGTTTACGGCAAGCTCTACAACAACGCACTCAAAGGTGATCCCGATTGCGGTGGTGTCATTGCCTACAACTATATCTCCGGCGAGCCAGTTGCCGGAATGCAGGAAGGCCGTCCCATGGTACTCCGTTCAGCCAACGACAAGTTCAACCTGGCCAACTTCATCCGCACCAACCTCTACGCTACCGTGGCAGTACTGAAGCTTGGTAACGACATCCTCTTCAAGGAGGAGAACGTACAGGTAGACCGCATCACCGGTCATGGTGGCCTCTTCAAGACTCCCGGTGTGGGTCAGAGTGTCCTGGCAGCTGCCCTCAACTCACCTATCTCTGTCATGGAGACTGCAGGTGAAGGTGGTGCATGGGGTATCGCCCTGCTGGCTTCCTACCTTATCAATAACAAGGGCATGAACCTGGCCGACTACCTTGAGACCATTGTCTTTGCCGGCAATACCGGTGTGGAGATCGCTCCCAGGCCCGAGGACGTAGAAGGCTTCAACAAGTACATCGAGATCTACAAGGCCTGTCTGCCCGTCGAGGCAGCAGCCGTGGCAAATAAGAAATAATTATTTAGAATCATAAACAACAAACAATCAATTAAAATGGCAAACTCAATTGAAGTATTGAATAAGGCTGCGAATAACATTCGTATCCTTGCTGCAAGTGCCGTTGAGAAGGCAAAGTCTGGTCACCCCGGCGGTGCCATGGGTGGTGCTGATTTCATCAACGTGCTGTACAGCGAGTACCTGAAGTATGATCCCCAGAACCCCGAGTGGGTAGGTCGCGACCGTTTCTTCCTGGATCCCGGTCACATGGCTCCCATGCTGTACTCACAGCTCTGCCTGGCTGGCAAGTTCTCTCTTGACGAGCTCGCACAGCTCCGTCAGTGGGGCTCTCCCACCACCGGTCACCCCGAGTATGAGGTAGCCCGCGGTATCGAGAACACCTCAGGTCCTCTCGGCCAGGGTCATGCCTACGCCATCGGTGCAGCCATCGCTGCCAAGTTCCTGGCTGCCCACACCGGCAACCCCACCTTCGCCAAGGAGACCATCTATGCCTATATTTCCGACGGTGGTATTCAGGAGGAGGTTTCTCAGGGCGCCGCACGTATCGCCGGCAACCTGGGTCTGGACAACCTGATCATGTTCTACGACTGCAACGACATTCAGCTCTCTACCGAGACCAAGGATGTGATGAACGAGGACACCGCAGCAAAGTATCGCGCCCAGAACTGGGAGGTTATCGAGATCAACGGTAACGACGCAGCCCAGATCCGCGAGGCTATCGAGAAGGCTCAGGCTGTCAAGGGCAAGCCCTGCCTGATCATTGGTAAGTGTATCATGGGTAAGGGTGCCCTGAAGGCCGACGGTTCTTCATACGAGGCAAACTGCAAGACCCACGGTGCACCTCTCGGCGGCGATGCCTACATCAACACCATCAAGAACCTCGGTGGTGATCCCGAGAATCCATTCCAGATCTTCCCCGAAGTACAGGAACTGTATGCCAACCGTGCCGAGGAGCTGAAGGCCATCTGCGCCGAGCGCTACGCTGAGGAGCAGGCATGGGCTGCTGCCAATCCCGACGCTGCTGCACAGCAGGCTGACTGGTTCAGCGGCAAGGCTCCCAAGATTGACTGGAGCGCATGCACCCAGAAGGACAACGATGCTACCCGTAACGCATCTGGCGCTTGTCTGAGCGTTCTGGCTCAGCAGGTTCCCAACATGATCTGCGCTTCTGCCGACCTCTCCAACTCCGATAAGACCGACGGTTTCCTGAAGCAGACTCACGCACTGACCGCAGACGACTTCAGTGGTGCCTTCTTCCAGGCTGGTGTTGCCGAGTTCACCATGGCATGCTGCTGCGTAGGTATGGCTCTGCACGGCGGTGTCATCCCCGCTTGCGGTACCTTCTTCGTATTCTCACAGTACATGCTGCCCGTTGTACGTATGGCCGCTCTCATGCAGCTGCCCGTCAAGTTCATCTGGACCCACGATGCCTTCCGCGTTGGTGAGGACGGTCCTACCCATGAGCCCGTTGAGCACGAGGCACAGATCCGCCTGATGGAGAAGTTGAAGCGCCACGATGGCAAGAACTCTTGCCTCGTACTCCGTCCCGCTGATGCCAAGGAGACCACCACTGCCTGGGCTATGGCTATGGAGAACATGGAGAGCCCTACCGCACTCATCCTTTCTCGTCAGAACATCAACAACCTCCCAGCTGGCAACGACTATGAGCAGGCTCGCAAGGGTGGTTATGTAGTTGCAGGTTCAGATGAGAATCCTGATGTTGTGATGGTTGCTACAGGTTCTGAGGTCTCTACACTCATCTCAGGTGCTGAGCTCCTCCGCAAGGACGGCGTGAAGT
>JAZRVZ010000185.1:0-19142 GCA_045599425.1 Bacteroidaceae bacterium
ATCAAACCGCAATGGAAAAAGGATGACAAAAAATTAGCAGAGTTATTTGGAATTGGTAAGAAATAAAAATCAAAATCGGAACCATTATCTTGTTTTCTAACTGAATATCTGAAAAATAAGCAATAGGTTCCGATTTTTTCGAGATTCTGATTTGGGACGAAATCGGAATCTTCTTATTTCATCCCACGTTGTTTCGGGAACGATGAGCATTTCTTGCCCGATTATTTGCCAATACCGTCCATTTTTCGTACTTTTGCCGATGATATCATGAGCTATTACCAAACACAAAACAAGCAGATAGTATGATAAAGAAACTGATTGAATTCCTTGGCGAGTCACCGGTGAACTTCCTGGCCGTACAGGCCGTGGCCACGCGCCTGGAGGCACAGGGCTACAGGCGGTATGATGCTTCGGCTCCCCTGAATGACGTGGTGCCAGGCACGAAGTTCTACGTGACGAAGAACGACAGTAGCATCTATGCCTTCCATGTGGGCCGTAAGCCCATGGCCGAGGCTGGCTTCCGACTGATTGCCGCGCACTGCGACTCTCCCACCTTCCGCATCAAGCCCAATGCTGAGATGCTGATGGAAGGTGGTATCGTGAAACTGAACACGGAGGTGTATGGCGGTCCCATCATGAGTACCTGGTTTGACAGGCCACTGAGTCTGGCCGGACGGGTGATCCTGCGTGGGGAGGATGCCCTGCATCCCGTGACCAGGCTGCTGCATGTCAAGCGTCCCCTGCTCATCATCCCCAACCTGGCCATCCACTTCAACCGTCAGGTCAATGATGGGGTGAAGCTGAGCCGGCAGAAGGACATGCTGCCCGTGCTGGGTATCATCCAGGACGAGCTGGAGAGGGGCAACATGCTGATGAACGTCATCACGGAGGAGCTGGACGTCAAGGCCGGGGAGATCCTGGACTTCGACCTGTACCTCTATGATTATGCGCCCGCGTGCGTGGTGGGTGTCCACAATGAGTTCATTTCCAGCGGCCGACTGGACGACCTCTCCATGGTACATGCCGGACTGGAGGCACTGCTCACTGCCAGCGAGGACGCGGAGATTCCCGTAGCCACCCGTGTGCTGGCCATCTTCGACAATGAGGAGACGGGCAGCCAGACGAAGCAGGGAGCGGGCAGTCCCTTCCTGAGCAGCATCCTGCAGCGCATTGTGCTGGCGCAGGGTGGCACGCAGGATGACTGTTTCCGCGCCGTGGAGCAGGCCTTCATGGTCAGCGCCGACAATGCCCATGCCTGGCATCCCAACTATGGCGAGAAGTACGACCCGACGAACCATCCCGTGCTGGGTGGCGGTCCGGTGGTGAAGTTCAATGCGGCGCAGAAGTACGCCAGCGACGCGGTCTCTGCCGCCGTCTTTGCCGAGGTTTGCCGCGAGGCGGGCGTGCCCTGTCAGCGTTTCGTGAACCACAGCGACGTGGCCGGTGGCAGCACCCTGGGCAATATCCTCGCATCCAGCCTTCCCCTGCGTGGCGTGGACATGGGTAATCCCATCCTGGCCATGCACAGCTGCCGCGAGACGGGTAGCACGCAGGACCACGAATACTGCATCAAGGCATTCACCGAGTTCTATCGTCAGTAAAGACGCTAAATGGGGCACGCCGGATTGAGCGTGCCCCATTTCCTTGTTTTTGTCTGGTTTATTTTGCGGACGCGGGTTTCAGAACCTTGCGTGTCTTTCCCTTGCTGTCGCGGATGATGTTTATTCCTGTCTGTGCATTATCCAGTTGCATGCCGCTGAGATTATAGATGCCGGGCGTCTGACTCTCTGCTTCGGGGAGCAGGATGGCATCGCCGTCTGAGAACGTGCCGGCGAGCTGTTCCTCGCTCATGAAACCGATATAGCTGATGACCACCTCCTTGGTGGAGGTTGTGGCAGTGAGACCGAAGGTGGTGCTGGCGCTGTTATGGGAGGTGGTGAGGATCCAGGGATCGCTCTGGCAGTTGCCGTCGAGTCCGCTCTTGGTGATGTCCCAGACGAGCTGTATGCGACCGTCCTTCAGCTTGCCGCTCTTGGTTGGGGCAACCTGACTGCCCTGATTTTTGCCATTCAGCCACCATAGGTAGGACTTGCCGCTTGTGTTGCTGAGGTTCGTGCCGCGGATAACCAGGTACTTCTGGTCCAGGCTTACCTCATGCGTGCCGGAGGCGCCGTACTTCAGGCAGATGTTGTTGTTGCCACTCTGGGTAAGGGTGATGGTGTTAGCCTCGCGGTCCACCTTGATCTTGTCCTGGCTGACGCGTCCGCCATCGCCGGTGTAGCCCCAGTCGCTGGCCACAAACTTGTAGCATGTCTCGTCTGCCCGGTTGTCCTTGACCAGACGGGCAAAGTAGAGGCCGGGATTGGGTGTTGTGCTGGAGGCAACGATGCGAACGACGAACTTGTCGAGGGGCTTGCCGTTCTCGTCGAAGGCCAGGCTACGGAGGGGAATCTCCAGATTGTAGAAGTTGCTGGCATCGGCATTGGGCACGCTGGCAGGCACGGTGTAGTCCTTGATCATGGTGCCGTTGACATGGATCTTGCACTTGCGGCCGTGATCATCGGTGGTGTAGCGCAGCATGATGGCCAGGTTCTGAGCCTCGGGGTCGTTGTTGTTGAGGGTCAGCTCTATCCAGCCGCCCTTCTGCGTGTCGCGGTAGTCCTCGTCCTTGTAGCTGCCCATGCTGGAGTTGTCGCTGTGGAAGACACATCCGGCCTCGGCCTGCTGCTGACCTACGTCCACCTTGTCGATGGTGCGCTCGTCCAGCCGTTGGGCCTCCTTCTCGGCAGCGGCCCAGTCGCTCTTCATGTAGTTGTCGTAGGTCTGCTGGTACCAGTAGTTCATCACGCGGCTGTGATGCAGTTCGTAGTAGGGCTGCAGGGTCATCGTGCCCCAGGGATTGCCGCTGGCCATCTCGTGGTCGGAACGGGTGTCGAGCAGGAAGACGAGGGGTTTGCCGTCCTCGGGGATGGGCCTGATACGGTTGAGCACCTCGCTGCGCTCACCGATGAGCATGGGCATGGTGGCGAGGGGTTTCTTGGGCGCGTAGCTGTCGGGGGCATGACCCATGCGTTCGCCCAGGGCATACTCGTGGCTGAGTCTCTCGTAGGAGAGGTTGCCCTCGTCGCCCTGGTGTACCTTCGTGGTGCGGGCACCCATCAGGATGGGGCCGAACTTGAAGGCGATGTAGTCCTTCAGGTTGGGACAGGTCTCGTAGGTCATGGTCATGGGCAGGGTGACGTCGATGCGGTCGCCCTTCTTCCATTCCGTCTGCTCCAGGATGGCGTAGCCGGTACGGATGGTGTAGCCAGCCTCGCGGCCATTCACCCGGATGGCGTAACCCTCGCCGGCCCAGGAGGGCTTGCGGATGGCCAGCCTGAAACTGCCCTCTTTATTTATAATAAGGTGTGTGGCCTGCTCGTAGGGGAAGCGCGTCTCCTGAGTCAGGGCGTAGGTCTCGTTCTGGAGGGTAGAGGCCGTGAAGAGGTTGACGTAGAGCAGGTCGTTGTTGTGCGTGTAGATGAAATGGCCGTACTTGACGTGGTTCTCCATGCCCGTTCCCACGCAGCACCACATGTCCTGATCGGGCTTGCTGTATATGCGGTAGCTCTGGGGACGCAGGGGCGTGAAGTAGACGTAGCCGCCGGTTTCGGGATCCTGGGTGGAGAGGATGTGGTTGTACATCGTACTCTCGTAGAAGTCGGTGTACTTGCCGTCGTGGTACATGTCAAAGAGGTCCTCGGTGAGCTTCAGCATGTTGTTGGAGTTGCAGCTCTCGGGACCGTTCGTCTCGTCCATGTAGCGCTGGCCGGCCGACTTGGCGATGAAGTGCTCGTTGACGGAGTTGCCTCCGATGCAGACGGTACGGTTCTGGGTGACGTCCTGCCAGAAGTAGCGGGCGGCGTTCTTGTAGGCCGTGGTGCCGCTGGCAGACACCTGACTGATGCGGGCAAAGCCCACGTACTTGGGTACCTGGGTGTTGGCGTGACGGTTGTCCAGGAAGGTGGTGTTGAGGCTCTGCATGCCGTCGCGCATGCCGTTGTCGCTGTAACGCTTGGCACCGGTCAGGTACTTCGCCTCGCCAAACATCTTGCAGGCATCGGCAATGACCTCGTTCATGCCGCCATGCTCGGTCCATAGGATGCGCTGAACCTGGTCGTCGGAGAGTCTGCCGACCACGT
Organism: Bacteroidaceae bacterium; assembly: GCA_045599425.1. GTDB lineage: Bacteria > Bacteroidota > Bacteroidia > Bacteroidales > Bacteroidaceae > Physcousia. Next base: position 4,182 of record JAZRVZ010000185.1, read on the forward strand.
TGATGGCCCAGTCTGACATCTTGCGGAACATCTCGCGGGCGATGGTGGCACGGGCGTACGTCTCATCATCCTCGGTGTAGAGGGCAAGGTCGCGCAGACCGGCCATCACCTTGTGCTGACAGTAGAAGGGTACGGGGTGCGCCCCGTTCCAGAAGGCATCGGGATCACCCTTGTAGAGGGCTTGCCAGTTCTTGTTCATGGGCTGGCCGCCGATGAATCCGTAGAGGCCGGTCTTGTCCTCGTCGTAGGCATCCTGACAGTCCTTCAGGATGCTGATCATATAGTTGATGCGCTCGCGGATCCTTGCCTTCATCTCCGGTTCGTGGCAGCAGGCGTAGGAGAGGGCCATGGCAGTCATGTAGTGACCGCCCACGTGTCCGCTCAGGTCAAAGCCGTTGCCGCCCCAGTTCTGGTGGTTGGAGTGCCTGGTCTCCCAGTTGTAGTATTTGCTCCTGGTGTCCTTGGTGGCGGAGAGTCCGGCCTGGCGCACGAAGGGCGTGAGCAGACGATCCACGTCGTAGCTCATCAGGTGCTTGATGTTCAGGTCCTGAGCGGTTTTCAGCGGACCGTCGAGCAGGTTGACTTCCTCCAGGTCGAAATGCTGGGGATAGATCTCACTCTGAGCGTGGCTGACCAGACAGGAGAAGGCCATCACGCAGAGAAGGAGTAGTTTCTTCATGGTGAGTGTACTGTGTTGTTGTGATTACTTGTCTTTGTAAATGCTGATCTCCCCGCTGCCGTAGCAGATGCGGGCGTCGGCATCATAGATGCAGCCGAACTGTCCGGGTGCGATGCCCTGGATGGCCTCGTCGCTGTGGATGTGGTAGCCTTCCTCGTCCAGGGTCAGGAAGCCGGGCATGAAATGGTCCACGTGGCGTATCTTGAACTGGATGGGCAGGTTCTTCGGGGCGTCCCAGGGATTCTCCGTGATGAAGTGCATGTCGGCCAGGCGGAAGTCGTGGCCGTACTGCAGCTGCGTGTCCCAGCCGTGGGCCACGAAGATGATGTTGCGCTTGATGTTCTTCTTCACCACGAACCACGGGCCGCCACCCAGACCGAGTCCCTTGCGCTGGCCGATGGTGTGGAACCAGAAACCCTTGTGCGTGCCGACGGTCTTGCCCGTCTCGATGTCGATGACGCGTCCCTCCTGCTCACCCATGAACTTGCGCAGGAAATCGTTGTAGTTGATCTTGCCCAGGAAGCAGATGCCCTGCGAGTCCTTGCGACGGGCGCTGGGCAGTCTGGCATCAAGGGCAATCTGGCGTACCTCCTCCTTCATCAGGTGACCGATGGGGAAGAGGGTGTGGCGAAGCTGGAGGTTGGTGAGCTGGGCCAGGAAGTCGGTCTGGTCCTTGACGGGATCCTTGGCCGTACCGAGCCAGATGCGTCCCTGGGAATCCTCGACGGTCGTGGCATAGTGGCCGGTGGCCACCTTGTCATAGAGGTGTCCCACCTGTGCATCGAAGGCACCGAACTTGATGAGGCGGTTGCACATCACGTCGGGGTTGGGGGTGAGCCCCTTCTTCACGCGCTCGATGGCATAGCCCACCACCTGCTCCCAGTATTCCTTCTGCAGGTCGATGACGTCCAGGTGCAGGCCGTACTTGCGGGCCGTGGCCTGACTGAGCTCTATGTCCTCCTCGGCCGTGCAGGAAGAGTCTTCTCCCTCCATTCCTATCTTGATATAGAAGAGGTCGGGCCTGTAGCCCTGCTCGCAGAGCTGGTGCACCACGACGGCGCTGTCCACTCCGCCAGAGACGAGTACGGCTATTTTTTCATTGTCCATTCTCTTGTTCCTTTGAAGGTGTTGATGCTGAGTGTGATGGTGTCTCCCTTGTCTATGCCCTTGATACTGTCCACGGGCAGGGAGGCATAGACGGTGGTGGAGTAGCTGGCGGGGTCGCCGTTCTGGTTGTGGTGGAGTGACAGGTAGGCATGGTGGGGCGTGACGGAATCCGTGGAGAAGCCCCAGTACTGGCGACGGCTGTCCTGTGTCCTGGGCGAGAGTTGCAGGTTGATGTACTTGCCCGCACGCCAGGCACTCAGGATGCCGGTCGGGTCGGCCTTGGGCGCCGAGGTGGAGTCGCGCAGAAGCCAGGCACCGGTCAGGCTGTAGATGGTTGCCCGGTCGGCCTCCTTCGTAAATCCGGTGACGACACGATAACGGGTACCTGGCTCCAGCCTGGACAGTCGGTTGGTTATGCCGTAGACTGAGCCATCGTCCAGGGTCAGCGTGGTGGCCACGCCGGTGCTGTCAGCCTGCATGTCGGCAAACTCCGTGATGATGCTGGGGTAGACGTCATCCTCTCTGCTGCAGGAAGCGAGCAGCAATAACAACATGGGAATATAGAATGCTCTTCTCAAATCCATCAACTTTTAACCCTTACCATTTAATATCAACTTTTAACCCTAAACTGTCAGCTATAAACCATCACCCCCTAAACTACACCTCCTCAGCCTTTTGCTTGTTCCTTACCGGATTGGCGTACATTGTCAGGATCCGTTCGCGCAGGAAGGGAACATCCTTGTTCTCCAGGTCAATGAGGTCGATGCGGCTCTGCAGGTAGTCCTCGAAGGTCTTCTTCTCCTTGTCCGTGTACTTGTCCGCAAATTCCCTGCTGCCGCTGAGCAGGTCGCAGGCGACGTAGTTGCCGGGGAAGAGTTTGTAGCCACGGTGGATGTCGCGGTCCATGCGCTGGGCAACGGCCGTGAAGAACTCCGTCTTGGGCAGGTCGGCCAGCTGGTCAATCCATGCGTTGATGCAGGGCGCGGCCTGATAGTGCACCCGGCCCTTGTCGCCGAAGATACCTATCTTCATATTGTCCAGGTCGTCCTGCTTGCTCTTCCTGAAGCCTGGGTTGTCACGCTTCTGCTGGAACTCCTTTGCCTTCAGGTAGTCGCAGGGATCATACTCATAACTGATGGTCAGCGGTACGATGTTCAGTTCCCTGAGCCGTTCGGCAGGCGTGCCCTCGCCCCCCATGGCCAGCATCTTCAGCACGCTGTCCTGTGTACGGTCATCCGAGTCCTTCGCCCGTCCCTCGCGCTGGGCCATCCAGATGTTCTCATGCTTCCGGGTTACGGCATAGTGGATGTAGCTGCTCATCAGCTGGCTGCTCTGCAGCAGTTCGCGGGGCGAGAGACCACGGCGTACGGTGAAGGCCTTGTTCATCCTGACCAGCGTCTTGATCCAGGGATAGATGAGCAGGTTGTCACCGATGGCGATCTCCACGGTACGTTCATATCCGGCATTGAACAGCAGGACGTCCAGCAGGGCACTGTCCAGTACGATGTCGCGGTGATTGCTCAGGAAGGTATAGCGTGCCTTGCCCTTCTCCAGGGGGCTGGCATCCAGCGTGCAGCCTGTGGTGTGCTTCTTCATCACGAGCCGCTCAACCGCAGGTTTCATGAATCTCTGCTGGAAATCCTGTGGCTCATCGATGCCCTTGAAGGCCAGGCGGAACACGCCGTTCCGGATAGCCTTGGGCAGCCAGGGCACGAAGCCCTGCAGGACCTTGGAGAAGTGGCGGTCGCCCAGCAACTGCTCAAGCGCCTGCTTCATCTCACCCTTTTCAAAGGGACGTATGGCATCAAAGGCCGTTTTGTCGTATTGCATACTCGTTGGGTTTAGTGGGGGTGGGTGTTACTCAGGCAAGGCTGTCCTCGATGATGTCGGTCATCACGTCCTTGATGTCCAGACCGGCGGCACGGACCTGCTGGGGGATGAAGCTGGTGGTGGTCATGCCTGGCGTGGTGTTGATTTCCAGCAGGTTGATCTTCTCGCCCTCGGTGATGATATAGTCGATGCGGATGATGCCGTGGCATCCCAGGATGTCGTAGATGCCGGAGGTGAGCTTCTGCACACGCTCCGTCAGACGCTCGCTGAGACGGGCGGGAGTGATCTCGCTGACCTGTCCGTTGTACTTGGCGTCATAGTCGAAGAACTCGTTCTCGGGCACCACCTCGGTGATGGGCAGCACCACGCTCTTCTGCTTCGTCTTGTAGCAGCCGCAGGTGATTTCGGTGCCCTGCATGAAGGCCTCCACCATGACGTCCTCGCCCTCCTTCAGGGCCAGGTCGATGGCTGGGCGAAGTGCCTCGGCAGTCTTCACCTTCGTCGTACCGAAGCTGCTGCCGCCGCTGGCGGGCTTCACGAAGCAGGGCAGACCGATGCGGCTGATGATGTCCCCGTCGGCCACCTCCTTGTCCATGCCCTGCTTGACAAGCAGCGAGTCGGCCACCTTGACGCCCAGGGCGCGCATGTAGTTGTTCAGCACGAACTTGTCGTAGGTCATGGCCTCGACCAGTACGCCGCAGGTGGAGTAGGGCATGCCGATGAGGTCGAAGTATCCCTGCAGGATACCGTTCTCGCCGGGTACGCCGTGGATGGTGATGTAGCAGAAGTCGGGACGGACGGTCTGGCCCTCCACCTCGAAGGTGAACTCGTTGCGGTCCACCTTGGCACGGGTGCCGTCTGGGAGGATGGCCTCCCACTTGCCGGCATGGATCTCAACCTTGTAGATTTCATAGCGCTCGTGGTCCATGAAGGACTCGATGCCGGCTGCGCTGCGCATGGATACGTCGTGCTCGGAGGTGTCGCCTCCGCATATTATGGCGATTGTCTTTTTCATTGTGTGCTTGTTTTAGACGGGTTGCCCGGACCGGCTTTGCCATGTCCGGATATCCCGGTGTATTGTTTTATGGTTTGATTATTTTCCACTGATGTATTTCCTCCACTTCTCCAGCAGATTCGTCATGTCTTCCGGTACATCGCACTCAAAGAACATCTCCTCCCCGGTCCGGGGATGCACGAAACCCAGGGTACGGGCATGCAGGGCCTGACGGGGACAAAGGGAGAGGCAGTTGCTGATGAAGGCCTTGTAGGAGGCTGTACGCTCACCGCGCAGGATCTCGCATCCGCCATAGCGCTCGTCGGCAAAGAGGGGATGGCCCAGGTGACGCATGTGGGCGCGGATCTGATGGGTGCGACCGGTTTCCAGTACACATTCCACCCAGGTGACATGCCCCAGGCGTTCCAATACCCTGTAATGTGTGACGGCCGGCTTGCCCACCTCGCTGTCGGTGGGGTAGACCCACATCTGCAGGCGGTCCTTCGGGTGACGTCCGATGTTGCCTTCAATCCGACCCTCGTCCTCGGGAAAGGGCCCCCAGACGAGGGCATTGTACTGGCGACGGGTGCTGTGTACGAAGAACTGGTGGCAGAGGTGCGTCTTGGCCTCGGGCGTCTTGGCGATGACCAGCAGGCCGCTCGTGTCCTTGTCGATGCGATGCACCAGTCCCACGGTGGGGTCGTTGGGATCGAACTTCGGGTCGTCCTTCAGGTGCCAGGCCAGGGCGTTGACCAGCGTGCCGCTGTAGTTGCCGCAGCCGGGATGGACCACCATGCCGGCGGGCTTGTTGATGACCATCACGTCGCTGTCCTCATAGACCACGTTCAGGGGAATGTCCTCCGGTATGATCTCCGTGTCGCGCTTCGGCCGCTCCAGCATCAGGGTGACCACCTCGCCGGGCTTCACCTTGTAGTTGCTCTTCACGGGCCGGCCGTTGACCTGGATGAATCCGGCCTCGGCGGCCTGCTGGATGCGGTTGCGGCTGGTGTCCCGCAGGTGGTCCATCAGGAACTTGTCCACGCGCAGCGGATTCTGTCCCTTGTCGGCCACGACGCGCTGGTGTTCATAGAGTGTCTGACCGTCCTCTCCCGGGGTGACGTCGCCGTCCTCATCCATCAGGTCGTCTTCCCCGTCCATCAGGTCCCCGTCCCCTGCCAGGACTTCAGTCTCCTCCCTCAGCAGTTCCTCGTCCATCATATCTCGTACTCGTTAGCCCAGTCATCCTCCATCAGTTCCTCCTCGCCCCAGGCATCCATGTCGTCATAGGACTGGTTGTATTCGTTGCTCTCCGTCATGGTGTTGCCCACCACCAGCGTCAGGGGCACGTCCGGCGAAATATACTGGCCGTTGCCCACGCTCATGCCGCGGGCCTTGATGCTCAGCACCATGTCCTTCTCGCCATAGGTGTACTCCGTGGCGCCCAGGATGAAGCCGTTCTTGAGGAGCAGTTCGCGTGCCTGCTGCTCGGTGCAGTTGCCGATGACGCGCGGCAGGGGTTGCTTGTCCATCGCACTCTTGTTCACGGTCAGGTAGATCTGCCTGCCCCTCTTGACCATCGCACCGGCCTCGGGCTTCTGGTCCAGGATGGTGCCTGCGGGCCTGGACTTGTCGTAGACGGAGTCCACGATGAGGCACTCCAGTTCCTGGACGTACAACTCGTCCTCGGCATCCATCACGCTCATGCCGATCAGCTGGGGCACCTCGATGCCCTCGCCGTGATGGGTGAAATGGTTCATCCAGCGCTGGCTGCCAAACCATAGTATGATGATGAACAATACGATGGCCAGGATATTCAGCACCACCACCGGACTTATAAGTTTCTTCAAGAATTCATGCCTCGTCATTTCCTTGTTTTTTATTTTATAAAAACCTTTGCAAAAATACGCATATTTTGGCGGATAAGCAAATTTTCACGTTGAAAAAATGCCACTTGGCTTTCAGCGGGGTTGCTGCCGTGTTTTTCCGTGCTGGCGGAAAAGTGATATCGACCGCAGGATCCGGGCTTTTCCTGCGGTCGATTCCGGGATGTCGCCCGCAGGATCGTGTGAAGGCGTGAAGGCACTTCTGTCCAGAGTGTTTTCGGCGGATTCGTCATGGAACCCACCTGTAGAAACATTCATCCTGCAAGATTCCGGTGGGGAGATCCTGCAGGATGAATGGCGGAGCGGACTCAGAAGGACGGTTGCTTCTTGCCGCGTTCGTAGGCGGCCTGGCCGGTGGTGAATGCTGTGCTCAGGAGCAGCTGGTCGTCGTGTATTCCATAGAAGAACCGGGCAATGGTCATGCCATCCTTGCTCACGTTGAAGATGTTGCGCTTGTTCGTTGCATCATATTCCAGATACCACTTGCCGGTGCTGCTTATCTCGGATTGCACCTCCCAGGTGGTTGTGGGGATGCCGTAGGTAAAGTCCATCTGTGGGTATGCCACCCTTTCCGTTTCCTTGTAGTTGCCTTTCTTGTCCAGGCTGATCTGGCTGTAGTATTTTATTCTGTCGCTGGCGTATTCGAAGGTCCAGTCGCCCACCATCTGGTCGTTGTACTTCTTCCGCAGCGCCTTGGTCTCTTCGGTCAGGTTGGCATACTCGGGGTCATCGTCCTCGCAGGCACAGAAGGGGAGGGCCATCAGGAGGAGCATGAGGATTCTTGCAATTTTCATGTGACTTGTCTGATTGGGTTCATTGATATGGGGATTTCTGTCCCCGTGAAAAAGAAAAAAGAAGTGAAACACTTGTCCTGTTCCACTTCTCTCTTATCTCTCTCATCCTGCTCGCGCGGAACGAGGGGGATAACGGCAGGTTACTTGCCGTGATGCTCGTCAGAAACGGTCAGCTTCTTGCGGCCCTTGGCACGACGGGAAGCCAATACACGACGACCATTGGCAGTGGTCATTCTCTGACGGAAACCGTGCTTGTTGACGCGGCGACGGTTGTGGGGTTGGAATGTTCTTTTCATAACGTTATGCTTGTTTTTGTTTGTTCTATACCAATTCGGGGTGCAAAATTAGGTACTTTTTTTCAATCTTGCAAATATTATCACATTTTTACGGCAAACTTTTATGCTTTTTGCCAAAAATGCACTAACTTTGCACCGCTTTTAAGACAATATACATTCATTTAATAATAAAACGACAACATCTTATGATTAACTCACAAGACATCAAGAAGGGTACTTGCATCCGCATGGACGGCAAGCTGTATTTCTGTATCGACTTCCTGCACCGCAAGCCCGGTAAGGGTAACACCATCATGAGTGTGACCCTGAAGGACGTGGTAAGCGGCAACGTGCTGGAGCGTCGCTTCAACATCGGTGAGAAGCTGGAGGATGTACGCGTGGAGCGCCGTCCCTATCAGTTCCTCTACAAGGAGGGCGACGATCTCATCTTCATGAACAACGAGACCTTCGAGCAGATTCCCATCCCCGCTGACCAGGTGAACGGCGTAGCCTTCATGAAGGAGGGTCAGGAGGTTGAGGTTGTGACCGATACCAGCACCGAGACCGTTCTGTATGCTGACGTACCTGTAAAGGTTGTCCTGGAGATCACCTGGACCGAGCCCGGCCTGAAGGGTGATACCGCTACCAACACCCTGAAGCCTGCCAAGGTTGAGACCGGTGCCGAGATCCGCGTGCCCCTGTTCATCAACGAGGGCGAGCTGGTCGAGGTGGATACCCGCGACGGCAGCTACCTGGGCCGTATCAAGGCTTAATCCGGTACACGGTCGCATCGCCGGCCGGCGATGCCGTACGGATAATAATAAGGAAGGGGACTTTGCCATGCGGCAAGGTCCTCTTTCATTTTCATACTCTCAGCTCAGCAGTTCCGTCGGCACGCACCCGGCCATGGCCTTGTAGGCGGCCTCGCTGGGGTGCAGGTGGTCCCCGGAGTCGAAGCCGGGGGCAAAGGCCTCGGGACGCCTTGCGTCACGGACGGCCAGGTCGAAGTCCACGCAGCCGTCGAAGAGGGGCGAGGTGCGCAGCCAGTGATTGAATTCCTGTCGCATCCTGTCGCGGTCCTCGTTGTAGGTGCGCCAGCCGTAGATGGGCAGCAGGGTGCCGCTCCAGACCCTCAGTCCCAGTTGGCGGGCATGGGCGATGTAGAGATCCTGCGTGCCCCGGATGAGGTCCTGACAGGCAGGCATGTCGCTCCAGGGACGGAAGGGGTTGACCTCCGTGCCGACGGGGTGGATGATGTCGTTGATGCCATGCTGGATGATGACGGCACTGGCTCCGGCCACGTTAAGTTCGATGGGGAAGCGGGTGGCGCCCTTCAGTCCATAGGCCTGGTAGGTGATGCAGTCATACTGGCGCAGGATGCGGGTTCCGCTTACGGCACGCCGGATGATGGATACGTTCCGGTATCCTTCCTCCCAGGTGCGCAAGGCCAGATAGTCCGGCCAGCTCTGGGCCGTGATGGAATCGCCATAGCAGACAAGGGCGCGGTTCTGCTCCTCGGTCAGGATGTCAATGGTATTAAGGAAGTAGAACCAGTTGGTGTTGCGCGTCAGGTCAATGGGCAGCTCACGCTGGGAGGCAAAATCGCCGTAGGCGTATTTGCCCTTGGACAACGGTCCCGTGATGAGCGTTCCGGCGTTCATCTGGGTGTATCCGCCCAGATACATGCTGACCTCAATGCTCTCTCCGGCCTCAACCGCAAAGGGGATGGCATCGCTCTCCCGTTCCTCGCCAGGCAGTAGGGTGAGGCTCTCCTTTCCACCGTGCGTGACGGGTACGGGGTGGTAGGTCTGACTGTTGCCGGTCTTGGCCAGGAAGGTGCGGGTGATGGTGACGGGCTCCGTTCCGGTCAGGTTGGAGAATCTCAGTCGCAGCTGGCTGCCCGGGAAGCAGATGCGTACGGGGTATCGCAAAGTGATATCCTTGGCATAGACGGCCTCGCGCCGGTCCGTGATGGAGGTGGCGTTGCCCCAGCAGGCCACCCATTTGGTGTATGGGTTCTCTTTCATTCCTTGGTTGCTTTGTGTCTTCGTCGTGCAAAGATACTTCTTTTTTCTTTTCCCGCCAAGCTTGTTGCGGGGATAATCTCTCCTCGGGGGATTATGGAACGATAAGAACATATAATTACGGCATGGCGTATGTCATGGAGGAAAACCGTAACTTTGCCCGTGGAAGCGGATGACAGGGCAGATGCAGGAGGGCTTTCCCTGTGGCGACCAGATTGCATGGTTACATCTTGAACCTTTTAAAATATCAGATTATGATGGAGCAGACGATGGTTTTCAGGGATATCAATGCCTTGATCGAACAACATCCCGATATCGCACAGGTAAGGGATAAGCGTACGGACCTGACCAGTTTTATGCTGTTGCTGACGGGAGTGGGATTCCTGGTGCTGGGCAAGCTGGTCATCCAGTCGGGTTTTATGCAGATGCTATGCATAATAGTGGGTGTCCTGATGTCCCTTTTTGCGCTTGTGGGGCTTGTCCAGGGGCGCCGTGTCCTGGTCTACCTCCCCACGAAAACGCCTTTGTTCCGTTTCGTGAGGGAGTATCCGGCCGGCGAGGAAGCACGAATCCTGAATATAGTCCGGGACGGACGGATTGGAAAGACGGCCATGCCCCGTGAGAGCAAGGGCGGGAAGATCAGGGTGGAATATCTCTATTGCGGGAATCTTGACTTCCTGGCCCTTTCGGTCAGTCGGTATCAGGACATGCTTTACATTCCCCAGCTTCATGTACGCATCTTCCGAGGTGATGAGGCGCAGGAGATGGCTGACTGGCTTGGAATCTGAGTGTTGCCGCCCCCCTTTGTCCTCCCCTTTTGGGATGGCTGACGGGTGAAATGCAGAAAGTTGGTTGCAATGGGGTAGGATAATTTGCGCATCCCATCTTATTTTTGTATCTTTGCACCTCAAAAGACATGGATGGACATGGCGGTGCAAGTACATAACAATGAGATGAATCTGGCCTGGCAGTTTGTGGAGGGTACGAACGTCAGCGTGTTCCTGACCGGGAAGGCCGGTACGGGCAAGACGACGTTCCTGAGGAAACTGAAGGAACTCTCTCCCAAGCGAATGGCGGTGGTCGCTCCGACGGGCGTGGCTGCCATCAATGCACGCGGTGTGACCATTCATTCCTTTTTCCAGCTCTCGCCGGGCGTCCATGTGCCCGGCCGTGAAGAGACGCCTACCGGTCGCCAGCGTTTCTACCAGATGAGCAAGGAGAAGAAGAACGTCATGCGCACGATGGACCTGCTCGTCATTGACGAGATCTCAATGGTGCGCTGCGACCTGTTGGATGCCATTGACGGGGTGCTTCGCAAGTACCGTGACCGGAACCGCCCTTTCGGCGGGGTGCAGCTGCTGCTGATCGGCGACCTTCAGCAATTGGCTCCGGTGGCCACGGAGGAGGAGTGGAGACTGCTCTCTCCCTATTATGACACACCCTATTTCTTCGGATCGCGGGCACTGGCACAGATTGAGTACGTGACCGTGGAACTGAAGCACGTCTATCGTCAGAGCGATGAGCAGTTTGTGAGCCTTCTTGCTTCGGTGCGCGGGAATCGCATCACCCCGGACGTCCGTCGGCAACTGAATGCCCGCCACATACCCGGTTTCGTTCCGCCTGCCGGGGAAGGGTGGATTCATCTGACGACCCACAACCGCCGGGCGCAGGAGTACAATGAACATCAGTTGCAGGCCATCAGGATGCCAGTGATGATGTTCAAGGCCGAGGTAAAGGGCAACTTCCCGGAAATGTCCTACCCTGCCGATGTGATGCTGCAGCTGAAGGTGGGGGCACAGGTCATGTTCCTGAAGAATGATCCCAGTGGCGACATGAAGTATTATAACGGAAAGATCGGAACGGTCACGGCTCTGGCACCAGACCATATCTTGGTGTTGTGTGCAGGTGAACTGTCTCCGATAGCCGTTCCCCGCCTGGTGTGGGAGAATACAAAATATATCATTGATCCGGATACGCAGGAGATCCGTGAAGACGTGGACGGAACGTTCACGCAGTACCCCCTCAGGCTGGCCTGGGCCATCACGGTGCACAAGAGCCAGGGACTGACTTTCGACCATGCGGTATTGGATATCAATCAGTCGTTTGCCCACGGACAGGTATATGTGGCCTTGAGCCGGTGCCGTTCGCTTGACGGGCTGGTACTCTCGGCCCCCCTGAGTTTCTCTTCGGTCATTACGGATGGCAATGTGGATGGCTTCATTGCCCGTGAACTGGAGGAGGCGCAAAGGGCGTCCGGGAAGCTGGGCGAGATGCGCTACGGTTATTTCTGCACTTTGCTCAGTGATCTCTTCAACATGAATCGCCTGTTGGGCGACCTGGCCTATGTGACCCGTGTCGTGGATGAGCATCTGTATTCCATGCATGCCGATTACCTGACCCTGCTGAAGCAAAGCCGTGATCGTTTTGCCCGTGAGGTCATGCCGGTCGTGGAGAAGTTCCGTTCGCAGTATGGATCGATACTGGAGTCGCTGAGACAAGGCCCGCATCCGGAGGGCTATGCCCGGGATGAAGTGTTGATGGACCGTGTCACCAAGGCATCGCAATACTTCCTGGGGCAGTTGCAGGAGATTCTCACCCCCGTGTTCGGCATGGCGGAGATCCCTATCGGGAATCAGACTGTCAGGAAACAGTATGGCAATGCACTGACGGCATTGAAACTGAGCTATGCAATCAAGCATTCCACCTTGAGGGATGCCGCAGAGAAGGGATTCACTGTCAAGGGATACCTTCGGGCAAAGGCTGTATCGCTGCTGGAGGATGAGGCTCCGAAGAAACGCGTAACACACAGTAGGTCAACCAGAAAGAAGGGCGTATGACAGGAGGAGGAACGAAGGATGAGCTGCTGTTGCGCCTGCGCAACGGGGGAGTGATGTCGCGGGGCGAGAAGGTTCGCCTGGTGGCGTTGTTGTCGCTCCCTGCCATGCTCGGACAACTGAGCAGTATCATCATGCAGTATATCGATGCCATGATGGTGGGGCAGCTGGGGGCCTCGGCTTCGGCCAGCATCGGACTGGTCAGTACCACGACGTGGCTGTTCGGGGGACTCACGGTATCCATCGGTGCGGGCTTCTCTGTACTGGTGGCCCAGCGTATTGGCGCCAGGAAGAATGACGAGGCGCGTGACATCCTGCGACAGGCTTTGCTCGTCTGTTTTTGCTTTGCTTCGGGAATAGCCGTGCTGTGCGCTTCCTTCCATCGCCTCCTGCCGGTATGGCTGGGAGGCGGACCTGAGGTTGTGGGGGATGCGGCAAGGTATTTCCTGATCTGGGCCCTGATGGTGCCCGTGATGCAGATGCTGCATCTCAGTAACAGTATGTTGCGTTGCAGTGGAGAAGTGAAGGTGCCCATGTTCATGGGTGTCATGATGTGTCTGCTGGATGTGGTATTCAACCTTTTCTTCATTCCGCGATGGGGAGTCGTGGGTGCAGCCCTGGCAACGGCTTTGGCAGGAACCTGTTGCTCGCTGACCAGTCTCTGGTACTTGATTGCCAGAAGCAAGGAACTGTCTTTGGTGGGACATCCGGGACGGATCCGCCTGCAATGGGAGATCATACGGCAAAGTCTCAGGATAGGACTGCCCATGGCTGTTGAGCATGTGGTGTTCTGCGGCGCCCAGATCGTGAGTACGTTGATTGTCGCCCCGTTGGGTACGGTTGCCATAGCAGCCAACACCATAGGCATCACGGTGGAAAGTCTCTGCTACATGCCTGGCTATGGCATCGGGGATGCTGCCACCACGCTGGTCGGGCAAAGCGTTGGTGCCAGGCGCAGGGATCTGGTGAGAAGTTTTTCGTATCTGACCGTGGCGCTGGGAGTCGTGGTGATGTCGGTTCTGGGTGTGGTGATGTTTGTCTTTGCACCCGGGTTGATGGCCATGATGTCCAGCAGTGCGGCTGTACGGCTGGCAGGTGTCTCGGCACTTCGCATTGAGGCTTTTGCAGAACCCATGTATGCCGCGTCGATAGTTGCCTATGGCGTGTTTGTCGGAGCGGGTGATACGCTGAAGCCCTGCTGCATGAACCTTTTCAGTATCTGGGCCGTTCGCATTCCCCTGGCGGCCTGGCTGGCCTGGGGGCTTGGTCTGGGACTGAATGGAGTGTGGCTGGCGATGTGTGTCGAGCTGTGCTTCCGGGGAATCATTTTTCTGGTGCGACTCTGGTACAAGAACAGACAGCCGGTCTGAGGCACGTTTCCCTTTGTGCGTGCGCGTATAATCATATCAAGGATAATAATAAACCAAAACATAGAACATGGAATTGATAGAAGGTAAGGAGTTTGGCGGCGAGCGTCCGTTGTATTGCAAGCATGGACTTCAGTTGCGTAATGTGACGATTCATGTCGGTGAGTCTTCCCTGAAGGAAACCTCGGATATCGTAGCTGACGACTGCGTGTTTGAGGGCAAATATGTTTTCTGGGAATGTCGTCGTTTCAAGGTTTCCAATTGCCGGTTTGCTGAAAGTGCGCGGTCTTCATTATGGTATTCCGAGGATTGTGAGCTGGCCGGTTGTCAGGTGGATGCGCCAAAGATGTTCCGTCGTATGCGTGGCATACGACTGAAGAACTGCAGCTTCACGCTGGCTCAGGAGATCTTGTGGGATTGTGACGACGTGCGCATTGAGGATTGCCGCATTGACAATGCGGACTATCTGGGTATGCATACAAACCGTGTCTACATCAATAATTACCATCAGGAAGGCAATTATTCCTTCCAGTATTCCCGGGATGTGGAGATTCATCATGCAGTGCTGAATTCCAAGGATGCCTTGTGGGAGAGTGAGAATGTTACCATCTATGATTCCGAGATCAATGGTGAATACCTGGGATGGTATGCCAGGAATCTTCGTCTTGTGCGTTGCCACATTACGGGTGAGCAGCCTTTGTGCTACTGCGAAAATCTTGTAATGGAGGATTGCACGATGGGCGATGATGCCAATCTGGCTTTTGAGTATAGCACCGTGGAGGCGACCATCAAGGGGGATGTGGTAAGCATCAAGAATCCTACGTCGGGACACATCCGTGTTGAGGGCAAGGTAGGCGAGATCATTATTGATGAAAATCAGAAATCACCTGCCAATTGTGAAATCCTGGTTGAGGGAAGGTGACAGGCTTTTGCCTTTCCCCTTCCTTTCCCCGTTTGTCCTGCCCTCAGTTCTTTATTCCCGCCTTTCCCTTCCCGCGCACGTATATTATATAAGGTGTCCCTCTGTCATTGTCATCGTTTTTATGCTGTGTGGCATATTATTTTGCATTTTCCCTGAAAAAAGTTCCCGTATTATTTGGTCAGTTGGGAAAAAGGTAGTACCTTTGCACTCGCAAACGAGAAAGGAACACTTCTCACGAGGTGAATACGGAAA
>JAZRVZ010000186.1:0-17148 GCA_045599425.1 Bacteroidaceae bacterium
CCGACCCATGCTCTACCACCGCTGGGGCGGGCTGGGCAACCACCGCTACCAGATCGGCTTCTCCGGCGACTCCTACATCACCTGGGAGAGCCTGCGCTTCCTGCCCTACTTCAACAGCACCGCCTCGAACGTCCTCTACGGCTTCTGGAGCCATGACATCGGAGGCCACCAAAGCATAAAGTCCGGCACCCCCGTCCCCGCCGAGCTCTACACACGCAGCATGCAGATGGGCCAGTACCTGCCCATCCTGCGCACCCACAGCACCAAGGACGCCGCCCTAAACAAGGAACCCTGGGCCTTCGACCAGAAGACGCGTGAACGCCTGAAGCGCGTCGTGGACGGCCGCTATGCACTCGTGCCATACATCTACACGATGGTACGCAAGACCTATGAGACCGGCATTTCCCTCTGCCGTCCCCTCTACTACGACTATCCCGAGGCCCCGCAGGCCTACGAATTCCGGGGACAGTACATGTTCGGCGACCAGATGCTCATTGCCCCCGTGACGGACAGCATCAGCACCGACGACGGCTACGCCCGACTGAAGGTATGGTTGCCCGAGGGCGAGTGGCTGGAGTACGAGACCGGCACGATGCTCAGGGGCGGGCAGGTTCAGGAACGCGCCTTCACCCTGGACGAGTACCCCGTGTACGTCAAGGCGGGCAGCATCCTCCCCTACTACGGCAAGGTACAGAATCTCAGCGGAACCCGTCAGCCCGTCACTGTGCGCATCTTCCCCGGTGCGGACAGTGGGCGGTTCAGCCTCTACGAGGACAACGGCGAGGACTGCACCTACGACACATGCTACGCCACCACCCCCCTCAGCTACGACCGCAGGGACAACCGGCTACAGGTCACCATCGGTGCCAGGAAGGGCGCTTACCCGGATATGCCCGACAGACGAAGCTACAGCATTGCCCTACCCTGCCAGGCAGCCCCCACAAAAGTGACCGTGGGCGGCCGACCCGCGAATTTCACTTATGATGGATACAACCTGGAGACCCTCATCGACCTGGGGGAGATCAACTGCGACACGGGCGCCCAGATTGAGGTGACCTTCGCCCCGAATCGGCAGACAGTCCTGACCGACGGTCTCAAGGCCAGAATGCACCGCATCCGCTCTGCCGTAGCCGATTACAAGCAGGCTGACTGTGGCATGGTATACACAGAGAACTTCGGATTCCTGGAGGCAACGCCCCTGCGCATGACCTACCACCCTGAACAGCAGGAGGAAACCCTGGAGACCTTCAACCGTCTCTTCGACAGCCTTCCCCTCGTCCTGCTGGAGCAGATGAGCAGCGATGCCCACCGCATCCGCTTCCTCAGGCTCCTCAACCTGTCAGGGGATGTCATGGTGGAAGAACTGCCCGCCAGCGCCTTCCGCACCGCGGACGGTCGTCCGGGCTTCGACCTCCGTTTCTTCAGCAACATGAATCTGGAGGGCAGTACGGTGCGCACCGCCCACTGGGACCGGCTGGACATGGACACCCAGGGAGCCCCCGTACCCGAGGTGGGCCCGGACGGATTCTCACTGATAGCAGAGACGCAATACACTCCCACCCAGACCGCCGACCTGTTCTTCCAGATCAGCGGTGATGACGGCTACCGCCTCTACATAGACGACCAGCTGATGATGACCGACTGGTCCAACCACGCCGCCACCACCTCCTCCTGTCTGTACCACTGCGAGGCAGGCAAGACCCACAAGATCCGCATCGAATATTACGAACACGAGTACGGAGCCGTGCTACAGTTCTCGGCCAGGAAGGTCAGCAGCAGGTAAGACAAAAAAGGAATCTACCTTGCCCATAAGACAACAATGCCCCCTATAACCACGGCAATGATGGATGAACGATTGGAACTGACGGATTTTATTGGATAGTAATTTTCTTATAATAAAGCCTTTACACCAATTATAGACACCTACACTTGGTGTTTAATTGAACATTTACAAGTGCAGCAAGACTCCTGGTCCGTCACCATCTTACAATAGATCATCCTGAGGCCCGGCAGCAACGCCTCTTTTCGGCAGAGACGGTCAGGATGGAGGATACGGAGCGTCAGACAGGGGAGCGCAAGGCCCGATTGGCGTAGCAGAAGGCACTGGCAGTGAGTTATGAGGAATACCAGCGGATGAAGGTGAAAAGGAAGGTTTAGAGCCCTCAGAAGCATGGGTACGATAAATAAAAATCGGCACATGAAAGCGGGAATACCTACTTCCATGTACCGATGATACCCTCCTCGCGCAAGGCCTCCAGAATAACATGTTCGTCGTATGCCACTCGTCTGCCATGGGCAATCTCATACACCCGGGACGGAGTGGTATGGAATTTCCTGGCAATGGCTTCGTACTGGTCCTTGTGCGAGCTGTGCTGGTAGCGTAACCTGCCATGAGGCAGAAACTTACGCATAAGACTTCTGATTGACATAGGCCCGATGTGTTGTTTTCCGCGACAAAGGTAAGCTATTTTTTCTAAACATCCAAATTTTACCCCCCCTATTTTGCACAACGGGAACGGATCTGTGCAGTATTGGGCTCAACATCAAGACAATAGCCGGAAAGAACAGGAAATTTGCGGAACGTGCTGGAAAGAGATGGAAAGCGACACTGTCGAATGTCGTAACGTTGTATTGTAACCAACATCACATCGCAAAGCAGGAATCCGTCCGTCGCCAGGCAGGTTAGAGTCCTTATGGTGACAGGCGCCAGCCGCCCGCAGGACTTTGGCAAATCCTCCGCAGGACTTCCGGAAGTCCACAGCAGGAGTTGAACGGATCAGTGAGAGAAAGTGCAAAATAGGGGCAACACCATTTTGCAAGTATCGACCCCATTTTGCGTACAGCCGGGATGCACCGGACTTAACGGTATTCGGCAGGGATGCGTTGGATGGCATCCTGTTCAGGACGTGAAAGAGGACCGGAGCCTTCAAGCTTGAGGGTGGAGACGGCGGCGGCGAAGTGGGCTGCACGGAGGGGATCGTACCCCTGGGCACGGCGGTAGACATAGCCCATGACGTAGGTATCACCGCAGCCGGTAGCGTCCACGACCTGACAGGGAGGATAGGCTGGAATCTGGTGGAAGATGCCCTGATGCAGGACAAGGCTACCCAGTGATCCGAGGGTGAGCAGGACTTCACGGACACCCCACGCGGCCAACTGAAGGGCAGCTGCCCTGAGATCGGTGAGGCCGGTCAGGACCTCAGCCTCAAGCTCGTTGACCTTGAGGATGTGGATATGACGAAGTGCCTCAAGCTTGTCATGCCAGTCGCAGGCAAAAACCTCCTGTCCACGCACCTCGCGCAGGTAGCCCTGGGCATCGACAACAAGGGTGCCACGGGCGGAAAGGTGGCGGATGGTGTCCAGCGAGAAATCGTCGGCCAGAAGGCTGCCAAGGATGATATAGCGGCTCTGTACGTCCCTCAGGGAATCGGCCGTGAAGGGGTCGGCCTTGGCCAGGACACGCTGCTGGCGCTCATCAGGATTGTCACCGTAGATATTCTCGAAATAGACACTGTGGCGGGAGGGAATGACGGTGGCATCGATGCCCTGGGCACGAATGTCGTCCACGGCCTTGATATCCTCCTGCGCCAGGGAGGTGATGAGACGGTAGGAGATGTTTTTGTCGGCCATCTGGCGGAAGCCGTGGCTGAAGTAGAAGGACGCACCGCCGGGCATGTACACCTCGCTGGTGGGGGTGACTATCTTGTCCCGGGTGATGTGTCCGATACAGATGATGTCTGTCATAGTGGTTGGTGGGTTGAAGGTTGAAAATTGTGAACTGAAAATTGAAGGTTTGCCTGATCCGAACGCAGAGTCATGCTTGCCTGGGCTATGCCATGGCGAGGGTAAGGCTCGGCAAAGCCAACACTGGAAACGGGTCACCCCAGGTAGGCCGTAAAGGCCTCGAAGAAGCGGCGGACGGGGCCCAGGCGTCGAATGAGGACCTCCATGAGGGTTATACCGAAGAGAGCCGTGAGGATGCCCAGGAGGACGTCGATGACGTAGTGGTGGGAGGTGTAGACGGCTGTGAACCAGATGCCCAGGGTGATGCACGAGAATAGGAGACGCACGAGGAAGGGGGCGCGACTGCGGACTGCATAGACGGTGGCAATGAGCATGTAGGCGGCATGGAGGGAGGGAACGGCGGCGAAGACATTGGAGTTCTGGCCGTAGATGCCCTGAAAGAGGTCCAGTCCGATGATGGCATCGAAGCGGGCAAGGCCGGCTACGAAGCCAGGAGTGCCGGGAATGACATCGAAACCATACTGCATGACGTACCATGGCGGGGCGGCAGGATGAATGTAGTAGCCGCAGAAACCAATGAGGTTGACGAAGAGGAAGGCCCAGGCGAAGTGGGCGTACTGCTGGCGACGACCGGTGAAGTAGAGATAGAGGCCGAAAGCGATGGGTACGGGTACCCAGCACAGGTAGAAGATGCCGGAGAGGAAGTCGGCCAGCTGGCAGTGGTGGCGGAGGAAGAACTCGTTGGGAGTGAGGATGCCATCGGCCGTGGTGATACCGAAGATGGCCCGTTCTGCCTCGTTGATGCACCGGACATCGACGGCATTGACCAAGTAGTTGGGCCAGATTCGCATCCAGTCATAGCAGATGCCGAAGAGAGTGAAGGGTATCATGGCGATGGCCAGACTGCGCGTCGTGCGGTTGTAGCAGAAGAGCACGATGAAGAGAATGGCCAGAAGGAAATTATCGGGTCGCAAACCTACGAACAGGCCGGCAACGAGGAAGTAGAGGCTCCAGAGGATGATGAGCCAGAGGAGTTCCCTGCGGGTGGGTGGCTGGGGTTTAAGGTTCATGTCAATTGCTGTTTTCTGATTCAACTTTCGCAAAGCTCCCGATCTGCACAATCTGAGCGTGAAGCCCGGAAAACCTGTCTTCCTACTTCTTCCTGAGCAGTCGGTAGCAGTGAAGGATGCGCCAGAAGGCGGTGAGATTGGCCAGCAGGGCAATGATGCCCATGGGCACAATGAGGATGAGAACGGGATCGAAGGAGGTGGTGTGGGCAAAGACACCGGCGAAGATGGCGCCGAGGGCCGTCAGGACAACACGCTCGGGACGCTGCATCAGGCCGACCTTGCACTCCAGGTCCAGGCCCTCGGCACGGGCACGCACATAGCTGACCATGATGGAGCCTACAAGGGCGACGAAGGTGAGGATGGAGCCGGCAGGATAGCCGGAAAGGATGAGCCAGTAGAAGATGCCGAAGAGGGTGAACAGCTCACTGTAGCGGTCCAGGACGGAGTCATAGAGGGCACCGAAGACGGAGGACATGCCGCCCATGCGGGCCACACGACCGTCCATCATGTCGAAGAGGCCGGCAAAGAGGATGATGCCGCCGGCCCAGCCCACGTAGCAGAGTTGGCCGGGATGCTGCATGCCGCCCCATACAAGGAGGGCAGCGGCCAGGATGTTGAGGACGAGTCCGGTGGTGGTGATGAAATTGGGGGTGATGCCCACACGGATCATACCCTTCACCAGGGGGTTGATGATCTGATAGATGACCTTCTGAAGAAAATCTCTGTAGTTCATATTCTTGGGATGTTTGGGTTTCTTTCGTTTGCTTGTTTCCGGGATATGGTGGACGGGTCAGCGCAGCCGGAGCCTGCGATAGACGAAGAGGCGGTACATCTGGTAGTTCCAGAGCAGGGCCACGAGAATGGCCACGACAAGCTTGCAGAGGATGTAGACCTGGTCGGCATAGGCGGGGGGCAACTGACTGACGGCCTGGCTGTGGCGCACATGCTCGGTGAGGAGGTAGGTGCCACCGGTGTTGAGGAGGATGCTGGCAATCCAGACAAGGGCGTACTTGACGGCCACATGGAGCTTCCGCACGTCGCTGCCGGGAAAGACCCAGCGATAGTTGACCATGCAGTTGACCACACCGCCACTGACGGCTCCCAGGGTGGTGGCCATCACATAGTACACCCCGAGGAAGGAGGTGAGCAGGATGGTGAGGGCGAAATCCACGATGCTGGCGAACTGGGCGGACAGGAGGGACTTGAGGAACTGCATGAGTTGTCAGAGGGGGTTGGTAGGGTTCAGAACAGAGGCAGGAGGACGAAGCGCACGGCAAAGAGGACAAAGAAGGCGTACATGCCGGCCAGGACATCATCCATCATGACACCCACGCCGCCGCCCATCTTTTCCATGTGACGGACACCAAAGGGCTTGAGGATGTCGAAGAAGCGGAAGAGGAGGAAGGCCGCAAGGGCATACCAGATGTAACCGGAGGGGGCTGCCAGGAGGGCAATCCACACACCCACCATCTCGTCCACCACCACACGGGAGGGATCTTCGCCCCAGCAAGGTTCCAGGCGGTTGGCCGCCCAGATGCCGAGCACCTGGAAGAGAAGGATGAGCAGAATGGTCAGGCCGGCCAGGGGGGCATCGGCCATGAAGCATGAGCAACCCAGCCAGATGAGGGTGGCCAGGAGGGCACCTGCCGTACCAGGGCCCCAGGGCCAGAAGCCGGAGCCGAAGCCGGTGCCGATGAGCATGGGCAGGAAGGGGGGACGCTTGTTTTCTTCTTTCATTACCTTGTTCTATGATTATGCCGGACCGTCAGAAGGAGGCGCGGAACATGAAGCGGATGCCCCACTTCTGCGTCCCGGGACGGAGGTAGTTGATGCGATGGATGTACTCCACGTGCAGGAGCTTGAAGATATTGTGTATACCGGCCACGAGCTCCACGTAGGGGCGACGGGCCTGCATGAGCTGGCTGTTGTACTGGAAACCGCCGTCCCCGGTGTAGTGGCCGGGGAAGTAGAAGAGACTGGCGTCGCCCTGGTTTTGGGGGAGGAAGGGATTGTTCTTGTCGGACAGGTAACCCCAGTACATGTTGCAGCCGAAGGCCTCACGCCACTTCAGGTTCCTGAGCAGGGGGATGCGGTTGAAGAGCTTGCCGTTGAGGTCCCAGCACATGAGGATGGTTGCGTTGCGGTCGGTGATGAACTCCATGTTGTCAATGAGGTTGAAGGTATTGTCCTCCTTGATGTAGGAGAGGTTGGCCACGGGATAGCAGAGCAGGGGGAAGGGCACCTTGTTCCACTGGCACTGACTCTTCATGTAGAAGTCGAAGCGTCCCCAGGTGCGCAGCCAGAAGCGCTTGTAGACGGTCAGCTCGGTGAGGTTGTAGTTGTATTCACCGCCCACCAGGCCTTTGAAGCCCATGGTATGACTGACACCCCAGATGGGAGAGTCGAAGTTGGTCTTCAGCCGGCGCTGCTTGGTATTGATCCAGGAGGCACCGGGCTGGTACTCGAATGCCAGGGAGAGGTCGGTGGTGGTAAGGTAGCGATGCTCGCCGGCATAGCCCTGCTCGGGCAGGGTCAGGAGGGACTCGGGACGGGCCTGACCGTCGGCATCGGTGTCGTGCAGGGGCTGGAAGAAAAGTTTGCCTGCGCCCTCGGCACGCTCGCGGCGCAGACCGGCGATGAGGTGCATACCGTTCTCCCACTCACGATCGTACTGGAGCTGCATGCGCTGGACGTAGGACATGTGATCCACGGTGGTCCACTTGAGGGAGGTGAAGACATTGTCCTTATCGGTCTGGATGAAACGGTCGCTGGGGGCGATGACGTCATAGAAGTAGCTGGCAGTGAGGTTGTTCTTTGGGAACTCGCGGGGCAGGTAGTCCTTGGGGTTGAGGGAGTAGGTCAGCTCGGCCAGTCCCTTGAGACGCTTGTCGCCGAAGCCGTAGCCCAGGTAGCCCTTGCCGAACCAGTGCTTGCTGAGGTTGGCCGTGGTCTGGGCGCTGGCGCGGAGCTTGAACCCCTCGACGAAGTTCTGGGTGAAGGTGGCATTGATGGGGCCGATGTCGATCTTGCTGGGCTTGTGGGGGTCCACGCTGGTCTCCACAAAGTTCTCAATGAAGGCCTTGCCGACCCAGAGGATCTCCTTGAAGCCCTTGATGCTCTCCAGGCGCTGCATGAAGAGGCTCATCTGGCTCTCGCTGGTGGAGAGAGGGGTGGGACGCTGCTCTTCCCAGAACTCCTCGTCGCGCATCTTGGCAGAGCTCTCGACCTTGGTATCACCCTTGATGCGGAAGCTGCGCTCGGGGATGGGGGTGAAGTCGAAATCGGAGTAGCGCACGGTGCGCTCGACCTGGAACTTCTGGAGCCAGGAACTGAGCTTGAGCTGGAGGATCATACGGTTGTCGGTGACAACCTGCTCGCCACTGGGCAGGGGCTCGAAATCCTGGACGATGTCCATGTGCTCCACGAAGTTGACGTCGCTTCGGCTGGGGATACCGAGCTGGACACGGCGGAGCTGCCAGGTACTGTCGGCCAGAACCCAGAGAGTGCCGGAGAAGCCGAAGTCCTGGTCGTTGTTGGGACCGAACTCCACCTGATAGCACTTCTGGCGACCGACCATGACGGTGTCGGCCAGGAAGTAGCGGTAGAAGCGGATGGCATTGTCGGAGATGGGGCTGGTGAAGGGGAACTGCAGGAGTCGGACCTCATCACGGTAGATATCGACATCGGTGAAGCAGTCGGCCATGAAACTGTTGAGGATCTCGCCGGTATTGATAAGGTCGGTCACGCCCTCGCTGCGCTCGCCCACCACGATGGTCTTCTCGCTCTTGGGGGAACGGCGGTAGATGATGTGACTCACTTTCTCGTCGACGGTGAGGGGGAGGATGAGTTTGCCGGTCTCGGGGCAGATCTCAACGTGCTCGCGCAGGAAGGGAAGATGCTTGAAATGGTCGTCCATGAAGACTTTCTCGGTAACTTCGTTCATGGCCATGGTCATCTTCTCGTACTTCATGAAGGAGAGGTAGTCGTGCTGCTCGCGCAGGTTGCTCTGCTTCTTGGCAGCAATGACCTTCTGCATCAGGGCCACGGCGGGGTTGTCCTTGCGGGTGTACTTCTTGCGTTTGCCGGTGATTTCCACTTCCTTCAGGGCACTGGTGGTCTCCTTCATCTTGACGTTGAGCTTCTGGGAGGAGGTGACGTGGATGATACGGGTCTCGAAACCGACCATGGAGAAGACAAGGTCGCCCTTGCGGAAGGCTATCTTGTACTGGCCCTTGAGGTTGCTGGCAACGAGGGTGCGGGGGGCGTCCTGGTAGAAGACGCGCGCGCCGGGAAGGGTCTCGCCCGTGGCAGCGTCGGTGATGGTGCCCTGGATGTACTGGGCACTGGCACGGAAACCGCACAGCAGCATCAGAAGGACCACAAAAGACAGTCGGCGGAGTGTATTCTGTGGAATGAAATGATTCATAGTTGATGAATTCTGTTTTTTTGGAGCTGCAAAGTTACATCTTTTTCATGACTTGCGGAAAAACAGTTGAAGAAAAGACATGTTTTCAGGACTAATAGGACAATGCGCAGGAATAGGAAGAGCCTTATCCCATAGACTTTAAAGTCTCCAAGGTCCTTAACCTATAGTCCCTAAAGTCCTTACCCCCATAAAAGCATGAAGGAGGGCCGTGTGGGCTCTCCTTCATGCTATATGGACTGATTCGTGCGAATCAGAGATGGTCATTCAATCAGTCCAGGTCATCATCGGCGTATTCCAGGATGGACTTGCGGTTGGCCAGGACACGGTCGTAGTCCTCCTTGCTGCCTACCACAATCTTCTCGAACTCACGCAGACCGGTACCGGCGGGGATCAGGTGACCGCAGATTACATTCTCCTTCATACCCTCCAGGCGGTCGCTCTTGCCGTTGATGGCAGCATCGTTGAGGACCTTGGTGGTCTCCTGGAAGGAGGCGGCTGACATGAAGCTGCTGGTCTGCAGGGCGGCACGGGTGATACCCTGAAGGATCTGGGTAGAGGTGGCGGGGATGGCATCGCGCACAACTACGGGTTTCAGGTCACGACGCTTGAGCTGTGAGTTCTCGTCGCGCAGCTTACGGGCGGTGACAATCTGACCCTTCTGCATATTCTCGCTGTCGCCGGCGTCCACAACGTACTTCTTGCCCCAGATACGGTCGTTCTCCTCGGCAAAGTCAAGCTTGTCGACGATCTGCTGCTCCAGGAAGTTGGTATCTCCGGGCTCGTTGATCTGTACCTTGCGCATCATCTGGCGCACGATAACCTCGAAGTGCTTGTCGTTGATCTTTACACCCTGCAGGCGGTATACGTCCTGTACCTCGTTGACGATGTATTCCTGAACGGCGGTGGGACCCTTGATGGCCAGGATGTCGGCGGGGGTGATGGCACCGTCGGACAGGGGGGTACCGGCACGCACATAGTCGTTGTCCTGTACCAGGATCTGCTTGCTCAGGGGCACGAGGTACTTCTTCTCCTCGCCCACCTTGGGTATCAGTGTGATCTCGCGGTTGCCGCGCTTCAGCTTGCCCATGCGCACCTCACCGTCAACCTCGGCCACAACGGCGGGGTTGCTGGGGTTGCGGGCCTCGAAGAGCTCGGTAACACGGGGCAGACCACCGGTGATATCACCTGCAGTACCCTGGGCACGGGGAATCTTGACGAGGACGTCGCCGGGCTTCACAAGCTGCTGGTCCTCCACGGAGATATGTCCGCCGATGGGGAAGTTGTAGGTGCGGATGACCTCACCGTTCTCATCCAGGATGCTGGCCGTGGGAACCTTGGTCTTGTCGCGGGACTCGATGACGATGAGCTCGCGCAGACCAGTGGTTTCATCGACATCGGCACGGTAGGTCACACCCTCGATGACATTCTCGAAGACGAGCTTACCGGCAACCTCGGTCACGATGACAGCGTTGAAGGGATCCCACTTGGCTACGATCTCGCCCTTGGTGACAAGGTCGCCGGGCTGCTTGTAAAGCAGTGAACCGTAGGGAACATTCTGGGCAAAGAGGATGATGTTCGTGTGTACATCCACAAAGCGCACCTCAGCCAGTCGGCCGACAACGGTCTGGGCAGCCTTGCCCTCGTCGTCCACGCAGTCCACGGTGCGGAGCTCGTCAAACTCCAGGCGGGCATCATACTTGGCCTTGATCATGGCGTTGGCGGCAGCGTTACCTGCCACACCACCGGCGTGGAAGGTACGGAGGGTCAGCTGGGTACCGGGCTCACCAATGGACTGGGCGGCGATGACTCCGACGGCCTCGCCAAGCTGTACCATGCGGCTGGAGGCAAGGTTGCGGCCGTAGCACTTCATGCATACGCCCTTCTTGCTCTCACAGGTAAGTACGGAACGGATCTCCACGCTCTCGATGGGGCTGTCCTCGATCTCCTGGGCCTTGGCCTCGGTGATCTCGTCGCCGCTGGCCACGATGATCTTGCCGGTGGTGGGATGGATGATGTCGTGTACGGATACACGACCGAGGATGCGTTCGTAGAGGGAGCTGATGACCTCGTCACCGTTCTTGAGGGCGGTGCAGGTGAGGCCGCGCAGGGTGCCGCAGTCCTCCTCGTTGATGATGACATCGTGGCTGACGTCTACAAGACGGCGGGTCAGGTAACCGGCGTCGGCAGTCTTCAGGGCGGTATCGGCCAGACCCTTACGGGCACCGTGGGTAGAGATGAAGTACTCCAGCACACTCATACCTTCCTTAAAGTTAGAAAGGATGGGGTTCTCAATAATCTGTGCCTCGGCACCGGCCTTCTGGGGCTTGGCCATCAGACCACGCATACCGGAGAGCTGGCTGATCTGTCCGGCGCTACCACGGGCACCGGAATCCAGCATCATGTACACGGCGTTGAAGCCCTGGTCGGCCTCGCGCATGGTCTTCATCAGGATATCGGAGAGGTCGTTGTTGACGTGGGTCCAGGTATCGATGACCTGGTTGTAGCGCTCCTTGTCAGTGATGAAACCCATACCGTAGTCGCCGGCGATGCGCTCCACCTCCTCGTTACCCTTGCGGACGAGTTCCTCCTTCTCCTTGGGGATGATGATGTCACCGAGGTTGAAGGACAGACCGCCCTCGTAGGCCATCTTGTAGCCGAGGTTCTTGATACCGTCCAGGAACTCACAGGCACGGGCCACACCGACGGTCTTGATGACGTCGGTAATGATGTTGCGCAGGGTCTTCTTGGAGATGACGTCGTTGAAGTAACCAACCTCGGTGGGAATGATCTCGTTGGCAATGACACGACCTACGCTGGTCTCGACCATGCGCTTGCCGATGCTGCCGTCCTCCATCCTGTCGTCCACGACAACCTTGACGGGGGCGTGGAAGTCAACGCGCTTCTCGTTGAAGGCAATGATAGCTTCCTCGGCACCGTAGAAGGTGAGGCCGGTACCCTTGGCACCGGGACGGAGCTTGGTGATATAGTAGAGACCGAGCACCATATCCTGTGAAGGCACGGTGATGGGTGCACCGTTGGCGGGGTTCAGGATGTTGTGGCTCTGGAGCATCAGGAGCTGTGCCTCCAGTACGGCCTCGTTGCTCAGGGGCAGATGCACGGCCATCTGGTCACCGTCGAAGTCGGCGTTGAAGGCGGTACATGCCAGGGGATGCAACTGGATGGCCTTGCCCTCGATCATCTTGGGCTGGAAGGCCTGGATACCGAGACGGTGCAGGGTTGGTGCACGGTTGAGCAGGACGGGATGACCCTTCATGACGTGCTCAAGGATGTCCCAGATGACGGCTTCCTTGCGGTCAACGATCTTCTTGGCGCTCTTCACGGTCTTCACGATGCCGCGCTCAATGAGCTTGCGGATGATGAACGGCTTGTAGAGCTCGGCGGCCATGAGCTTGGGCAGACCGCACTCGCCCATCTTCAGCTCGGGACCAACGACGATTACGGAACGGGCTGAATAGTCGACACGCTTACCCAGCAGATTCTGACGGAAGCGGCCCTGCTTACCCTTCAGGGAGTCTGAGAGGGACTTCAGGGGACGGTTGCTCTCGGTCTTGACGGCGCTGCTCTTGCGGCTGTTGTCGAAGAGGCTGTCCACGGCCTCCTGAAGCATGCGCTTCTCGTTGCGCAGGATGACCTCGGGGGCCTTGATCTCGATGAGTCGCTTCAGACGGTTGTTACGGATGATGACGCGACGGTAGAGGTCGTTGAGGTCGCTGGTGGCGAAACGGCCACCGTCCAGGGGTACGAGGGGACGCAGTTCGGGGGGGATGACAGGAAGGATCTTCATGATCATCCACTCGGGCTTGTTGCGGCCGCGGCTGGCACGGAAGCTCTCCACAACCTGCAGGCGCTTCAGGGCCTCGTTCTTACGCTGCTGGGCGGCATCACTGTTGGCGGCGTCACGCAGCTGGTAGGACAGGGAGTCCAGGTCGAGACGGGTCAGCAGGTCATATACGGCCTCGGCACCCATCTTACAGATGAACTTGTTGGGATCGGTATCCTCCAGGGCATAGTTGTCCTTGGGCAGACGGTCCAGGACCTGGCTGTACTCCTCCTCGCTCAGGACATCGTTGACCTGCAGGGAACCGCCATCCAGGAAGTCGAAGGTCTCGTTGGCCAGGATACCGGGCTGGATCACCACGTAGCGCTCGTAGTAGATGATGGCATCGAGCTTCTTGGTGGGGATGCCCAGCAGGTAGCCGATCTTGTTGGGCAGGCTACGGAAATACCAGATGTGAGCTACGGGAACGACGAGGTCAATGTGTCCGCTGCGCTCGCGGCGTACCTTCTTCTCGGTCACCTCCACGCCGCAACGGTCGCAGACGATGCCCTTGTAGCGGATGCGCTTGTACTTTCCGCAATGGCACTCGTAGTCCTTGGTGGGACCGAAGATGCGCTCGCAGAAGAGACCGTCACGCTCGGGCTTGTAGGTACGATAGTTGATTGTCTCGGGCTTCAGTACCTCACCGTGGGAATTCTCAAGAATCTCCTCGGGTGAGGCCAGTCCGATGGTAATTTTCGTGAAATTACTCTTTATCTTGTTTTCTTTCTTAAAAGCCATTTTATTTAGGTTTTAGGGGTTTGAGGTTCTGAGGTTCTGAGGTTGCCGTCCGGTTAAGACCTTACAACCCAGTGACCTAACGACCTTATAACCTATATTTAGTCAAGGGTAATGCTCAGGCCCAAGCCACGCAGCTCGTGCAGCAGTACGTTAAGAGACTCGGGGATATTGGGCGTGGGCATAGGCTCGCCCTTGACGATAGCCTCGTATGCCTTGCTACGGCCGGTGACATCATCGGACTTGATGGTCAGGATCTCCTGCAGGACATGGGAAGCACCGAAGGCCTCGATGGCCCAAACCTCCATCTCTCCGAAACGCTGTCCACCAAACTGTGCCTTACCACCAAGGGGCTGCTGGGTAATGAGAGAGTACGGACCGATGGAACGGGCGTGCATCTTGTCCTCAACCATGTGACCGAGCTTCAGCATGTAGGCGATACCTACGGTAGCCAGCTGGTCGAAGGGCTCACCGGTAGCACCATCGTAGAGCTGGGTTGAGCAGTAGCGGGGCAGGCCGGCCTTGTCGGTCCACTCGCACAGGTCGTCGAGCGAAGCACCATCAAAGATGGGAGTGGCGAACTTAACCCCTAACTTGCGGCCTGCGGCACCCAGAACGGCCTCGAAGATCTGACCGATGTTCATTCGTGAGGGCACACCCAGGGGGTTCAGCACGATGTCGACGGGAGTACCGTCGGCCAGGAAAGGCATATCCTCCTGACGTACCACCTTACTTACGATACCCTTGTTACCATGGCGACCGGCCAGTTTGTCACCGACGCCGATCTTACGCTTCTTGGCCACGTAAACCTTGGCCATCTGGATGATGCCGCTGGGCAGCTCGTCACCGATGGTGATGGCAAACTTCTTGCGCTTTGCCTCTGCATCCAGCACCTTGTATTTCTTGATGAAGTTGATGATCAGTCGGCTGATCAGGCCGTTGGTATGTTCATCCTCCGTCCAGCCGCTGAGCTGGATGGCGGTGAAGTCCAGTACGTTCAGGGCACCCTCGGTGAACTTGCTTCCGGCAGGAATGACCTCGGCATCCTGATAGTCCTTGACACCGGCAGACTTCTTGCCCTGGGTCAGCTCCATCAGCTTGTCCACCAGGATGTCCTTCAGGTCGCTGATCTTGCCTTCCAGCTCGTCCTCGATGGCAGCCAGACGAGGCTTGTCCTGCATCTTGGCAGCCCTGGTCTTGATGGCCTTGGAGAAGAGCTTCTTGTCGATGATGACACCGCTCAGTGAGGGAGTGGCCTTCATGGACGCATCCTTAACGTCACCGGCCTTGTCACCGAAGATGGCACGCAGCAGCTTCTCCTCAGGACTGGGATCGCTCTCACCCTTGGGGGTGATCTTACCGATCATGATGTCACCGGGCTCAACGCGGGCACCTACACGGATGATACCGTTCTCATCCAGGTCCTTCGTAGCCTCCTCGCTGACATTGGGAATGTCGCTGGTCAGCTCCTCGACACCACGCTTGGTCTCGCGCACATCCAGGGTGAACTCCTCCACATGTACGCTGGTCAGGATATCCTCGCGGACGATACGCTCGTTCAGCACGATGGCATCCACATAGTTATAACCCTTCCAAGGCATGTAGGCAACCAGCAGGTTCTTGCCCAGTGCCAGCTCACCGGCCTCGGTTGCATAGCCTTCGGTCAGGATGTCGCCTGCCTTCACGCGCTGACCCTTCTCACAGATGGGACGGAGGTCAATGGTCATGTTCTGGTTGGTACGACGGAACTTGGGAATGCGGTATTCCTTCAGGGCAGGCTCAAAGCTTACGAACTCATCCTCCTCGGTACGGTCGTACAGGATGCGGATGGTCGTAGCGTCAACATAGTCAACCACACCGTCGCCCTCGGCAGTAACCATGGTACGGCTGTCCTCACAGACCTGCTTCTCAATGCCGGTACCGACGATAGGAGCCTCGGTACGCATCAAGGGTACGGCCTGGCGCATCATGTTTGATCCCATCAGTGCACGGTGGGCATCATCATGCTCCAGGAAGGGAATCAGAGAGGCGGCGATAGAGGCAATCTGCTGGGGAGCAACGTCCATCAGGTTTACATCACCGGGAGGAACCACGGGATAATCGTCGTCCTGACGGCACTTGACCTTGGTACGGATGAACGTACCGTCATCGTTCAGAGGTGCATTACCCTGACCGATAACCTGGTGCTCCTCCTCCTCGGCAGTAAGATACTTGATACCGTTGTCGCTCAGATCAACAACGCCCTCGTTAACTACGCGATAGGGGGTCTCGATGAAGCCCAGCTCATTGATCTTTGCATACACACAGAGCGAGCTGATCAGACCGATGTTGGGACCTTCAGGAGACTCAATGGGACAAAGACGACCGTAGTGGGTATAGTGTACGTCACGAACCTCGAAACCTGCACGCTCACGAGACAGACCGCCAGGACCCAGGGCAGAGAGACGACGCTTGTGGGTCACCTCGGCCAGGGGGTTGGTCTGGTCCATGAACTGGCTCAGCGCATTGGTTCCGAAGAAACTGTTGATGACGCTGCTTATAGTCTTGGCATTGATCAGGTCTGTAGGCGTGAACACCTCGTTGTCGCGAACGTTCATGCGCTCACGGATGGTGCGGGTCATACGGGCCAGACCAATGGAGAACTGGTTGCTCAGCTGCTCACCGACGGTACGTACACGACGGTTGCTCAGGTGATCAATATCATCCACGTTGGCCTTGCTGTTGACCAGCTCAATGAGATACTTGATAATCTCGATCATATCCTCCTTGGTGAGGACACGAACGTCAGGATCCGTCGTCAGGTTCAGCTTGTTGTTCAGTCTGTAGCGACCAACCTCGCCCAGGTCATAGCGCTTCTCGCTGAAGAACAGGGCCATGATCAGGTCATGTGCCATGGCGTCATCGGCAGGATCAGCATTGCGCAACTGACGATAGATATAGGTGGCAGCCTCGTTGCCGGAGTTCGAGGTATCCTTCTGCAGGGTGTTGAAGATGATGCTGTAGTCAGAACCGTTGGCATCGGACTTGTGCAGGAGCACGCTGGGAACACCGCTATCCAGGATGATGGCAATGTTATCCTCGGTCAGTTCGGTCTCGCGATCCAGGATCACCTCATTACGCTCGATACTAACCAGTTCACCGGTATCCTCGTCAACGAAGTCCTCCGTCCAGCTCTTCAGGACACGTGCGGCCAGCTTGCTGCCCATGCACTCCTTCAGGTTCTTCTCCGTAGCCTGAACCTCTTCAGCCAGGTTGAAGATCTCAAGGATGTCACGGTCGTTCTCGAAGCCGATGGCACGAAGCAGGGTCGTAACAGGCAACTTCTTCTTACG
>JAZRVZ010000187.1:0-9836 GCA_045599425.1 Bacteroidaceae bacterium
CCCGGCTCGATGGGCGTACCCAATCCCCAGTTCGACGTGGTCGTGCTCGACCCCGACGGCCGTCCCTGCAAGGCCAATGAGAACGGCCAGCTCGTCATCCGCACCGACAAGGGCAAGCCCCTCGGCCTCTTCAAGGAATACCACAAGCAGGAAGCCCTCACCCAGAAGAACCACCACGACGGCGTCTACTACACCGGCGACGTGGTCTACCGCGACGAGCAGGGATACTACTGGTTCGTCTCCCGTGCCGACGACGTCATCAAGTCCTCCGGCTACCGCATCGGCCCCTTCGAGGTGGAGAGCGCCCTGATGACCCACCCCGCCGTCGTGGAATGTGCCATCACCGGCGTGCCCGACGAGGTGCGCGGCATGGTCGTCAAGGCCACCATCGTCCTGGCCGACTCCTACCTGGGACAGGAAGGCCCCCAGCTCATCCAGGAACTCCAGGATCACGTCAAGCGCGAGACCGCACCCTACAAGTACCCCCGCGTCATCGAGTTCGTAGACGAGCTGCCCAAGACCATCAGCGGCAAGATCCGTCGCGTGGAAATCAGAGAAAAGGATAACAAATAAGAATATGAAATCATTTCTAAACGTACAAGACCTTGGCGACCTCAGGCAGGCCCTGGCCGAGGCCCAGGAAATCAAGCAGGACCGTTTCAGATACGTAGAGCTTGGCCGCAACAAGACCGCCCTGCTCGTGTTCTTCAACAACAGCCTCCGCACCCGCCTCTCCACCCAGAAGGCAGCCCTCAACCTCGGCATGAACGTCATCGTGCTCGACGTCAACGCCGGAGCCTGGAAACTCGAGACCGAGCGCGGTGTCATCATGGACGGTGACAAGAGCGAACACCTGCTCGAGGCCATCCCCGTCATGGCCAGCTACTGCGACGTCATCGGCATCCGCTCCTTCGCCGGCCTCACCGACCGCGAATACGACTATGCCGAGACCGTCTACAACCAGTTCGTCAGGTACAGCGGCAAACCCATCTTCGCCATGGAGACCGCCACCGTACACCCCCTCCAGGCCTTTGCCGACCTCATCACCATCGAGGAGCACAAGGAGACCCCACGCCCCAAGGTCGTCCTCACCTGGGCACCCCATCCCAAGTCACTCCCCCAGGCCGTGCCCAACAGCTTCGCCCAGTGGATGAACGCAGCCGACGTGGACTTCGTCAACACCCACCCCGAAGGCTACGAGCTCGATCCCCTGTTTGCCGGCAACGCCCGCGTTGAGTACGACCAGAAGAAAGCCTTCGAAGGCGCCGACTTCATCTACGCCAAGAACTGGAGCTGCCCCGGCGTCACCGACCCCGGCAAGTACGGCAAGATCCTCGCCGACTACCACGACATGGCCCACTGGACCGTCGATGCCGAGCACATGTCCTGGACCAACAACGCCCGTTTCATGCACTGCCTGCCCGTCCGCCGCAACATGATCGTCTCCGACGACGTCATCGAGTCACCCCGCTCCCTCGTCATCCCCGAGGCCGCCAACCGCGAAATCTCCGCCACCGTCGTCCTCAAGCGCATCCTGGAAAGCCTGTAAAAGGCATTGGCTCCCGATGTTTGTATCGCTCTACACCACGCGTCTCATCCAGACGGGTCAAGGCCAATCCAGAAAAAGACAAACGTATATCATTGCCATTTCAAGACGTCAACCCTTCATCTTTTCACCTGACTTCCTGGATGCAGACTGATATACAATATCTTACGGCAAGAAATCACTTACTAACCCTTCACCTGCCCTTCACTAACCCTTCACTTGACTATTCACCACCTTCAAAGATGAAAGGTAGGTGAAGGGTAGGTGAAGGGTTAGTGAAGGGTTGTAATTTCATATCGTTCTGATTCCCAATAAACAAGCCCGTTTTACATGAATAGATGAAGGGTTACGGCCAACTGTGGGATTTACGTCAGTCTTGCACACGTCCATGAGTTTCCGTGCTGGCGGAAACATTTTCCGCCTGACACGGAAAAACACAGTTTACAGAAGGGCGACCACCACATTCCGTGATGGTCGCCCTACATCTATTGCAAGTTCATGGGAAGAACTGCGCGGTTACCAGATATCCCAGGAATCAGTCTTGGTCTGGACATCATCGGGATTGTCTATCGTTACATCATCATTAAGCTGCGTGCCATCGGGGGCTGTCAGGGAAACGGCCATCATGTTGACAGGCTCTGCAGGCATGATCTCCACAAGTGGAGCGATATAGTTTCTTTTCATTGTATGTCAATATATATATTTGTCAGTTAGTACTGTACCTTGCGGCCATTCACGATATTCACACCCTTCAGGGTCTTCAGGACACGCTGGCCCTGGAGATTGTAGACTGAGGGCTTATCCCCGGTCCCGACACCGGCAATGGCTGTGGCATCACCGTCGAAGAGAACGGTCATCCTGGCATTGGAAGCGGCGGGAGCAGCCAGGTAGGCCTTGCCGGCAGGGAAGGTGGCAGCGGTGTACTTATAGAAGGCGGTCTCGTCATTCCTGGTTGAGATGACATAGACGTGTCCGTCGTTGGTGAAGGTGCTTGCATCGGTCACGCCTACCAGGGCATTGCCGGTGATGCGCGAGGCGGAAGAGGCAGAGGCGGTCATGGTGAACCGTGCACCTTCCTCACCCTTGAGGATGACACCCTCACCGGCTGCGATGGTGCTGCCCTCCAGCTGATGCAGGCAGACCGTGCTGCCCTCGACGGTTGCATAGTAGGCCTCTACGCCCTCGGGAATCTCGGTGGCATAGGCAGCAGCGAAGGTGGAATAGCCACCCTGGCCGATGGTAACGGCCACGTCGGGGAACAGGACGTTCCAGTTGCCTTGGGGAGCCTGCTCGACACCCTTTGCGCCCAGATCATCGAAACAGAAGTATGCGGGTGTGTTCATGCCATAGTCTCCCTCGTCGGAACTGCTGAGGGTGAACTGGATGGCACGAACCTTGCCGAGGGATGAAAGGTCCATGTACTGCCAATCGTTGAGAATGTACCAATCACTCTTGTCGGCAGAACGGAGGTCGGCCAGGTAGTAGTCCTTGGTACCGGTTACCTCGCCGTCATCACCATAGCCCGTTGCGGTCAGCCTGAACCAGTCGCCACGGCTGAACTTCCTGGCAAAACCGTCGCCATTGGCCATCGAGGTGAAGGCGTATGCCGCATTGGTCACATACAGACCGGGAACCCTGGCCATTTCATCGGTGGTAAGGGTAATGTAGACGGGACCCATGAAGTCGCCGACGTATGCCACACCATAGTTTTCAGAGCCGTCATGGCCACCACCGGCAACAGAGTTGAACTGGTCGTCAAGATTCTCGAAGGTGGTGGCTGTGTGATTGGCCACACCATAGCCCCACCAGGTAGCCCAGTCACTGTAGGTGTTCATGTCAAACCAGAAGTCACCGCTCTGGAAACCAAACTCCTCATCGAAGTCCTCCGTCAGTTCGGGAATGTGGCTGTCGGCACCAAGGGCCAGATAGTCCAGGTCTTCGTTCTCCAGCGTTGCCACGGCAAGTTCGGCCTCGTTGTAGTAGCTGCCGGTTGCCTCATCGAAGAGTACCTTGCTGCCACCAAGCACAGGACGGGCATCCGTGCCGATCTGCTGTCCCCAGGCTTCGCCCAGCTTATAGGCCACCTCACCGCTGGCCAGCTGGTCGGTGGTGACTACGGTCTCGAGGATTGCACCGTTGGCATAGTTGCAGAGCACATAGTTATTGCCTGCGTTGACACGAGTGGAAGGATCTGCCGTACCGGCATATACATTGCCCGTAGAACCCACCTCTGCAAGTACGCGACCAATGTTCAGGCAGTTCTTTACCGTACCGCTTGCATTGACAATATTTGCCGTGATGGAAGCCACGTTGGCTGTGCCATCGATGTCACCGGAGTTCATGCAGTTTGTCACCACGGTAGTCGCTGCCTGCATGTAGGGCGTGATGCCGGCTGCATAGGAGCTGCTGCCGGTGATGTTCCCCTCGTTGACGCAACGGTCAATGGTCGTTGCACCGTTGGCGTAGGCCGTGATGCCACCCACATACTGCTTGCCATGTACAGTGGCACGGTTGGTAAGGCCGGAGAGCGTTGAGGCAGCGGAGTAAGCCACGACGCCAGAGGCGTAGTTGGCCGTAGTGCGGACCTCGCCTTCCACCGTAAAGTCGCTCAGTTCTGCACCGTTCACATAGCCGAAGAGGCCCTGATAGGTAGCGGCAGCGTTGATGTAGAGACCGCTGATGACATGGTTGCTGCCAGCGAAGGAGGCCTTGTACT
This sequence comes from Bacteroidaceae bacterium, assembly GCA_045599425.1. Taxonomy (GTDB): domain Bacteria; phylum Bacteroidota; class Bacteroidia; order Bacteroidales; family Bacteroidaceae; genus Physcousia. Next base: position 4,263 of record JAZRVZ010000187.1, read on the forward strand.
GCTTGCTGTTGGTACCGATGGGCGTCCATGCGAAGTCACCCAGGTCGATGTCAGCCATGAGCTCTGCCTTGATGCTGCCCTTGCCACTGTTGACCTCAGAGGCCAGCCATGCGAGCTCGGCACCGTTGGTGATCTGGTACACCTCGCCGGCCATCTCGGGCTCGCTCTTGGTACTGCCATCCCAGGTGTCCCCTTCTGCCTCGACAAATGTGACTGGCACGACGGTCTCATTCTCTGCGTCATCTCCCAGGGTGAACGAAGTGTGGAGCGCACGATATCCGGCGTACTGGCCTTCCACGTTGTAGGTGCCGTATGTCACGTCATACTTGCCCTGGGCATTTTTCCCGATCTTGTTGCCGGCAGCATCCGTCACCACCACCTCGGCCTCAGCAGGAGTGATGTCCAGCGCAACCGTCATATTGCGATAGGCGGTAACGGGAATCGCAATGTCGGGAATCGCACCGAAGTAGGTCTTGTGGGCCACGGCGGTAAAGTTGGCGGAACGTCCGGCAAGACGACTGATATAGCGGTGATTGCCGATAGGATCACCGTATCCGTTGACCTGGATCACGCCCTCGTTCATCACGATGGGCCCTGCTGCCGCATCGTAGTCTGAAGGAATCGTGACGCTCACAGCCTGTGCCGAGGCGGCAGAGCCGAAGGTGTACTGACCGGAACCCAGGATGAGTGATGTGCCGTTGGGAATACCGTTGTAGGTGACGTAGCCGGACATGTTGTAGATACCGGCCAGTTTGTTTGAGGGATGGAAGAGTCCGCTGTACTGTACCTTGACCTGGTCACCGGGCTGGAAGACCTGCGAACCGGGACGGGTGGCATTTGTCAGTTCACGGTGACAGGGTTTGGCGGTCAGCACCTGATAGACGGCATGGCCCTGGGCATCGGTGAGCTTCACAATCTGGCGACCGAGTTTCAGTAGGACGGTGTATGAACCATCGTCGTTCTTCTTCACGCCACTGGCAGAGAAGCCCTTGTAGCTGACGGTCTGCTCTCCTATCGCAGGATAGGCTATCTCAACACTGGCAACACCGCTGGGGGTGAAGGTGTAGGCATAGCCTTCCTCCGTGTCGAGGTAATAGAACACGTCGTGCTCTGCATCGACATACTTGCCGGCATTCTTCAGCGTACCGGTGTTGTATGCCTCGTTGATGACCATGTTGGGATCGATGCCGCAGGGCTCGTCGCCCACGGTCACCACGTAGGCCGCCGTATTCTCGGGCCATACGGCGCTCCAGTATTCGCCGCCCATGTAGGCGGTCTTTGCGGCATTGCTGCCGTAGAAGTTGAGGCCGATGGCATCGTATGTCACGAGCACGATGGCCGTACCCTTGCCCACGGCCTTGATGACAGACCAGGGATCCGTGGTGGTGTCGGGATTCTCAATCTCGATGACCTCGCTGCTGGGATTGCCGTTGACATCCACCACCGTATAGTGGAAGTCGGGCTCCATGAAGTAGTTGTTGGTGGAGTTGTCGGTGAGCTGCCAGGTACGCATGGCGTGTGCCTCGTACTTGTCGCCTACGTTCATCCTGAGGTGGCCACGTTCGTTGATGTTGACGAAGATGTCACCCGTCTCATAGCCTCCGTTCCACTTCACGTCATGCTTGATGGTCTTTGCACCGAATGCGGCGTAGTCATCGGCCGTGAAGCCCAGCTTGGGACACTTGGCCTCATCGGTGCTGAAGGTGAAGTAGCCGGCCTGTGTCAGCCCACCGCTCTTCCAGGTACGGAAGTTGTACACCTGACCGTTAGCCAGGTGATAGGTCACTGCCTTCTCACCGCCGTTTGCAACGGTATTTGTCGGTGCGATTTCCTGGAACTTGATGAAGTGGGCGAACTTGATACCCAGGTACAGCCCGGCATCAGCAGGCAGGGTGATGGTGTAGTCGGCTCCCGTCGGGATGGCCCCGCTTACATTCACGCCGCCAGTCAGCGTACCGCCCTTGTAGAGTGTCATGTAGCCCTCGGCCTGATGGTCGGCATTGGGAATGAGCTGGGCATAGTAGCTGTTGCCGTTCAACGCCAGGAAGGTCTTGCGACCGGCCGTTACGCTGTTGCCCACGGTGATGGCCTGCTTGACTCCCTCGCGGGTATTGACATCCACCTCCACGGTGTAGTCTTCGTCGGCCTTCCAGTCCTTGTTGGTGGCATAGGCTGTGCAGGTCAGCACGGTGAAGTCGGCCACTTCCTCCGTGACATTCAGTTCAATGGTACCGTTGACGGTCGTGCCGTTCGTACCATACGCAGTAAGTACGTACGTCCCATAGTCTGCCTGGAACGTGTACTTGGTGCCGGAAGGTGTTCCAACCTCCACGGCTTCGCCCGTAGCCTTGTTGACGAGTGACATGGTCTTCGACGTGGAATTCATTGTCACGGTAACATCGGCTGCGAACATGCTACCGACGGTCATGACCGCCAATAGCAGAAACGTGCTTAGTCTTTTCATGTTAAACAAATATTAAGTCAGTAATCAGATTTGTCTATAGCTTCTGTCAGCAAGTGACTTTTTATCACCCGCCTATTTTTCGATAATGTATTTACGTCCGCCCCGGATGTATATCTGTCCCTTTGCAGGTTGCAGTATCCTGCGCCCAAAGAGATCGCAGATGGGCATGTCCTGCCTGTTTCCGTCTGGCATGACATCCTGCAGGCCGTCTTCCCGGGCATCGGGCCTTAGTGCGAGGAAATGGGCAGGATTGATATAAACCTTGTACTTGCCTGTGAGCTGGCCCTCGGGATTCCACTGATACATGGTTCCGGCCGAGACGAAGCCGCCGGCATCCGTGGCGTAGATATATCCGGTGTAGGGATTGACGTAGATGCCATAGGGCATGGTCATTGCCTGGATGTCATGCAGCACCTGACCGGGAAGGCTTTCCTCTACACCGGCATCATTCATGTTCTCCATCGTCATGACGGGATCGATGGTGATATAGTTGAACTCATAGTCGCTTGTGTAGTAGGAATAGCGCGAACCGATGGCATAGAAGCGTCCGTCCATGGCCGTACAGTTGTAGGTACAGGCATATTCCAGCTTCACGAAGCACTCGTCGTCTCCTGCCAGTGCCTTTTCGCAGTCAAGGATGATGGTGGCAGCCTGTATGTCGTAATAGTCGCCGGGGGAGTTGATGCAGAGATACTGCCCCGATTGCGACATCTTTCCGTAGAGGTTGATCTGCTCGGTGTCAACATTACGTTCAAGCTGCATGGTCTCTGCATCGATGATGCTGACGGTGGTCTCATACTCATGATTCTCCTGGAAGGCATATCCGCCCGTGTTGGCCACGAACAGCTTGCCTTTGTAAAGGGCGATGCCCTCAGGCTCATAGCCCACCTCCACGGCATCAACAATCTGGAAGTCCGTGATGTCAATCTTGGCCACATAGCCTTTCTCAAACTCCCAGTACCTGTCCGTGCCATAGGCACCACACTCGTGACCATAGCTGGACACATAGACATACCTGCCATCCGAACAGAGCTTACGGTTGTTGGGCACATCCTCGGTGGCTGCCACGGCCTTGCCTTCGGGAGTGATGAACTGGATGATGTTGGACCAGTTGATGGCAATGGCTATCAGGCTGTCATTCACCTGGATAATATCGTTGGGCGTATCACCCAGCTTATATCCGTTGACCTCACGAAACCATTCGTTGGAGACGATGACCCCATCCTCAAAATAGGTCATCTTGCCATTGTCAGCCTGCCAGTTGCCTTCGTTCAGCAGGATAATGCGCTCCTGGGCAAATCCCACGAGGGCCGTGCCGAGCAAGAGGAAGGCAGTGAGAAGAAATCGTTTCTGCATGATTCTTGTTTATCTGTTTTCTGTTGTTTGTTTCAAAGCGACAGCGAAACGGTCGCCTTCCAGTTTCTTCCAGGCATCGGGTAGCGAGGAATGTGCTCGTACTGCACGTCCAGCAAGTCGTTGACTTCCACGGTCAGGCTTGTATCTGTGTGCCGGAAATGGAAAGGCAGGGTCAGTTTCACGTCTATATTGTTGTAAGGAGAGAGCACGTCGGCAGGATCGGCGTAGCTCCACATGCGCTCGCCGACATGCAGGTCAGACACAGTGAACGTAAATCCCTGCCATACACTTCCCGACCCATCTCCATGAAGGAGGCTGTGGAGAGGACTGTAACCCACTATCCCCGTAATGCCGTAGCTCAAGGTGGGCGAGTAGCATATCGGTTTGTTGTAGGTATCCCCGTCGGCAGGATCGGTGCGGTTCAGGTCCTTCTGCCAAGTCAGGGAGGTGATCAGGGATGCGTGCCAGCCACGGATGCCATAGCGCAGTGAGACTGTGGCATTGAGTCCGCGGCAGAAGGTCTCACCATAGTTCATCATACTCCAGGTATAGGTTCCCTTAAGCGGCAGACAGACGATGCGGTTCTCTATGCGGTTCTGGTAAATATCGGCTTGTATCGAACCGGAAACTCCACTTCTCTGAAGATAGGGCGAGAGAGTCTTATACTCCACGCCAAGGTTCAGCTGTTTGGTATATTCAGGCTTCAGGTTGCGGTTGCCTACCTGCGTATAGTAGAGATCATTGAGCGTAGGGGCACGGAAGATGCTCTTGTACCATCCTCTCAACGTCACGCCATGGAGGGTATAGCCCAAGGTGACGGACGGCGTCACCCGTTCAAGGGGATCGGCGGCACCGACCTTCAACGTGGTATGATCCTTGTAGTGCTGGTAGAGGACAGAGGTGGCCAGCTGCAGGTTGCGCCAGTTGACCTGAGCGGCCAACACGGCCTTCTGATCCATGCGCCGGACGGGCTGGAACATCCGCAGGTCGGCATCCAGCCAACTCATGCGGGCATCATAGCCGGTATTGAGCGAGAGCCAACCCACAGGCTGACAGGCGTATGAAAGCGAGGCATAGGCATCGTTCTGCCGGTAGTGATTGTTAACCTTGGCCGTATTCTGATTCTCAGGATAGTCGGTGCAGTACCGCAAGTATTCGTTGGCATACTTGGTGTTGAACTTGATCCGGTGCATACGTGACAACTCCTTCTGGTACGAGGCTTGCACGAACAGGTCGCGGTCCCATTCCCTGCCAATATTGGTGTACCTGTCACTTAACCTACGCACGATCCCACCAGGACAGCCTCGCTCAGAATCATAGTAGTAAAGATGGGAAGAAAAGCCGTCACGGAACAAGGCACCCTCTACGCGTGCGTACCTTATATCACTATTACGCCGGATGCCCACAGTGTCCTCATACTCAGACTTGTATCGGAAGGGATAGTCGCCCTTGGAATCCAGGAACTCGCCATCCAGGAACCCTCTCCATCCACGACGGACGAACTGGACATTGGCCTTGCCCATGTAGGTATGGAACGAGGCCCAGCGCCCCTGCACGGACAGCGAGTCCTTCTCCGGCTTGCGCGTACGCATGTAGACAGTCGCACCGGAGGCATACTCGGAGGCTGACTGACAGGCCTCCAGCTTGTTGGCATTATACAGGGAAATGCTCTCCAGTGTGGAGAGGGAGTATTTGCCAAGGTCAACAGTACCATTCTGGGCATTGGTGATACGGATAAGTCGGATCGTAGCCAT
>JAZRVZ010000188.1:0-10948 GCA_045599425.1 Bacteroidaceae bacterium
TAAGAACCCCTTCCAGCTGGATAGCAAGGAGCCCGATTGGGACAAGTCCCAGGACTTCCTCGAGGGCGAGGTTCGCTTCCTCTCTCTGAAGAAGGCTGCTCCCACCGAGGCACAGGAGCTCTACGATGCATGTAAGGCTGCTGCCAAGCGTCGCTACCAGAGCTACGTACGCAAGACCCAGGAAGACTGGTCTCTGCAGGACTAAGATCATAGCCTCTCCCCCATCCCCTCCCCGCAATGGGAGGGGAGCCGGGAGGGACGTGCAGAAACAAAGATGATTTTGCACACGAGGCTATACCTTATATAATATATAGCAGGAGGTAACGCCGCTCATTCCTTGAGAGGTTTTACCTCCTTGCTTTTTTCAAGAAAAAAGAATTCTAGAGCCTCTAGAAAATCTAGAACTTCTAGAGCTTCTAGAATATCTAGTCCACCCACAACACCTACCAATCACATAACTAGCATGATGCACCTAAAGAACATACTCACAGGACTGGCCCTTGCATTCGGACTCAGTCTCACTGCAGCCAACAAAGAGGCCAAAATCACCATCGACAGTCGTGACAAATACCAGCACGTGACGGGTTTCGGAGGTTTCTTCCCCAGCCCCCAGTGGTCCTACTGGCTCGGCGATGCCGAGATGGACAAGCTCTTCGGAAAGGGAGAGAGTCAGCTGGGACTGAACATCCTGCGAGTTTACATCGCCAACAACAAGAACTTCTGGGGATCCGGTGTTGGCAATGTCAAGCGTGCCAAGAAGTACGGAGCCTTTGTCTTTGCTTCTCCCTGGTCGCCCCCAGCATCATGGAAGACTAACGGAGAGACCGCCAACGGTGGTTCCCTGAAGGAGGACTATTACGATGACTGGGCCAAGTTCCTGAATGACTACTACGTGTACATGAAGGGCCAGGGGGCCAAGATAGACGCGGTATCCATTCAGAATGAGCCGGACTGGAACGCCACATACGAGAGCTGCATCTGGACTGGACAGCAGATGGCCAAGTTCCTCAGGGAACAAGGCTCGAAGATACAGTGCAAGATTGTCGCTCCCGAAGCCATCCACTTCACCCGTGGCATGCACGAACCCATCCTCAACGACCCCGCTGCCTGTGCCGAACTTGACATCCTGGGCGGACACTTCTACGGCTGGGACGGTTCGTCCTATCCTCTTGCCGCACAGAAGGGCAAGGAGGTGTGGATGACCGAGTTCCTCATCAACGAGCGCCAGCAGAACAACAACATCAACATTGACTGGAAGACCGACGGATTCCTCTTTGCCCGCAGCGTGAATGACGCCATGCTGGCCAACATGAGTGCCTGGGTACACTACTCCCTGAAGCGCTACTACGGTTGTCTGGGTGACGGACAGTTCGGTACGACCAACAACGCCATCACCAAGCGTGGCTACATCCTCTCCCACTACGCCAAGTACGTGTCCGGAAGCACGCGTGTCCGCCATGCCCTGGAGGACAACACAGGCAAGCTGACCGGCTCCGCCTACCTCTCCGTCACCGGAGACAGCATCATCGTCATGCTGCTCAACACCGGCAGCGAGAGCTACGACACCACCATCGACCTACCCTTCAACACCCTGGGTGGCCGACAGATCGTCACCACCGAGACGCAGAACGTCAAGAAGACCGCCCTCAGCTATGAGGAAGAAACCCACACCCCCGTCATGACCGTCGAGCCCTACAGCGTCAACACCTATATCTACGTCAGGAACTCCTCCCGCGAAGACATGCCCGAGGAAAGTGATGAGATGGAGAAGATCTTCGCTGACCAGTTCGACCTGAGCGGTGCATCCTGCATCCCCGCAGGCTGGAAGAGCAAGTACGAGGACGGCACCCGAAGCGCCGGCAGTTACTCCTCCGGTCCCCGCATCATGTCCTTCTCACCTGAAGGCCTGATGCCCTACGCCTTCTACTTCCGTGCCGGAAACAACGGTGCGGGCTATGTCACCTACGGAGAGGACAGCCAGAACCGCCTCACCCTGGAACCCGGCAAGTACACGCTGTACTATTCCACGGTTGGCTGGAAGGCCAAGCCCACGGTAACCACCTACGTGCAGACAACCGCGAGCAAGCGCATCAAGAGCGGTTCGGGCACCCCCAGGACCTACATCTCCAGCAACGGTTCCGCCTCACGCATCACCTCCACCACCGACAAGGAACTGGAGTTTGAGATCACAGAGACGGGCAACTACGTCCTGAAATGGCAGGTGGGACAAGCCACAAGCGGCCTCAACGAAATGCTGGTCGGCAACATCTCCCTTGTCCGTTTCGATGAGGAGACTGGCGTGGAGACCATCATTCCCCTCAACCTCTCCGACGGAATGACCTACGACCTCAGTGGACGCAGGGTCAATGACAATGCCAAGGGCATCATCATCAAAAATGGCAAGAAGATACTGAAACAACAGAAAATATAGCAGAACCAGAATATCTACAGCACATAGAAAATCTATAACTGTCTCATGGAACCGCTCTGGAACAAGAACTACCTGAAGGCGTGGTGGGCCAACTTCATGATCTACTTCTCCTTCATGATCCTTACCCCCCTGCTCCCGCTCTACCTGAGCGAGGAGTTCGGGGCCGACAAGGACACGATAGGCCTTGTCCTGAGCGGCTACGCCCTGACGGCCCTCATCATCCGTCCCTTCAGCGGATTCCTGGTCGACAGTTTCCCGCGCAAGATCGTGCTCCTCACCTGCTACGGACTCTTTGCCCTGCTCTTTGCCGGCTACATCGGGGCAGGCACCTTGCTGCTCTTTGCCATCGTGCGTACCCTGCACGGTGCACCGATGGGTGCGGCAACGGTCAGCAACAGTACCGTGGCCATCGACGTGCTCCATCCCACCCGCCGGGCAGAGGGCATCGGCTACTACGGCCTGAGCAACAACCTTGCCACGGCCATCTCCCCCACCGTGGGCATCCTCATCTACCAATGGACAGGCAACTATACCCTCATCTTCGTCATTGCCCTCTGCTGCGCCCTCGCCGGCTGGGGCATCAATGCCACGCTGGAACTCAGGCAACGTCCCCTCAACAAGGAAAAGGAGAAACTCTCCCTTGACCGCTTCCTGCTCCTGGAAGGCTGGAGCGAGGGCATAGCCATGGCCTGCTATTCCTATTCCTACGGTGTGGTCAGCACCTACCTGGCCATCTATGGCAAGGAGGAACTGGGCATCACGGCCGGCAGCGGACTCTTCTTCGCCCTCCTCAGCATCGGACTCATGTCCTCGCGCCTCATCGGTGCCAAGGCTCTCCGACAGGGGAAGGTGGCCGAGAATGCCAGCCATGGCGTGCTTGTATCCGTCTTCGGCTACCTGCTCTTCGCTGCCCTGCACAACGAGTGGGGCTACTATGGAGCCGCCCTCATCATCGGCCTGGGCAACGGACACATGTTCCCTGCCTTCCAGACGATGTTCATCAACCTTGCCCCCAACAGCAAGCGCGGAACGGCCAACAGCACTCTGCTCACGGCATGGGACCTGGGAATGGGACTGGGCATCATCCTCGGTGGATGGTTTGCTGAAACCTGGGGCTACCACTCCGCCTTCTGGTCGGCCTGGATAGCCAATGCAGCCGGCGTTGCCTTCTTCTTCGCCTACGTCAGGAGGCACTACCTGGCCAACAAACTACGGTAAGAATCCCACCAACGAAACATCGAAACATCGAAATAAGAAACTCACCAAAAAAAACAATCACCATGAAAAAGAAACTTTTCACCGTGCTCTGCGGCCTTGCAATGGGTCTCACAGCCTTTGGCCAGCAGGCCATCTTCGGACAGCGTAACCAGATTGTCTCACCCCAGATCAACCAGGACGGCACCGTCACCTTCCGCCTCTCCGCACCCCGTGCCCAGAAGGTGGAGATCCAGGGCGACTTCATCCAGCGCCGTGCCGAGATGAAGCAGGAGAACGGCGTGTGGACCTACACCACCGGCGACCTGGCCCCCGAACTCTACAGCTACAAGTTCGTCGTGGACGGCATGGAACTGCTCGATCCCTCCAACCTGGAACGCAGCCGCGACGTCAAATCCTTCATGAGCACCTTCGTCATCTCCAAGCAGGAGGGCGATGCCGGCTACCTCTACGCTCCCCATGACGTGCCCCACGGCAACGTGTCACAGGTATGGTACGACTCCCCCACCCTGGGCATCAACCGGCGCATGACCGTCTACACCCCTGCCGGCTATGAGACAAGCGGCAAGAAGTACCCCATCATGTACCTGCTCCATGGTGCCGGTGGCGACGAGGAGGCCTGGATCACCCTGGGTCGTACCGCACAGATCATGGACAACCTCATCGCCCTGGGCAAGGCCGAACCCATGATCGTCGTCATGCCCAACGGTAACGCCGGACAGAAGGCAGCACCCAGCTTCCAGGTTGGTCCCGAGGGCCGTGCCAAGGCAAGCTATCAGGAGAGCTTCCCCGACATCATGAACTACATGCAGAAGAACTACCGCCTCAAGGGCGGCGCTGCCAATACCGCCATCTGCGGCCTCTCCATGGGCGGTGGTCACAGCTTCAGCATCAGCATGATGAATCCCGGCACCTTCGGCTACATCGGCCTCTACTCCGCAGCCGTCAGCATGGGCGGACGTGGCGGTCAGGCCATCAATGCCGACCTGCCCGACGATGCCCCTGCCGCCAAGCAGCTCAAGGCCCTCTTTGCCGCCAAGCCCAAGCTCTACTGGATCGGCATCGGCAAGACCGACTTCCTCTACGACCAGAACAAGAACCTCCGTTCCTACCTCGACAAGAAGGCCTACCCCTACGAGTACTTTGAGAACGAGGACGGCCACATCTGGAAGAACTGGCGCATCTACCTCAGCATCTTTGCCCAGAAGCTGTTCAAGTAAATAAAAGTACGATAATGCGCGGGATTTACCTCGATTATTTTGGTAATTCCCGCGCTTGTCCTATTTTTGCCTATCGGCCTAAGATAGGCAGGGATGCTGTTGACACGATAACCGATGCTGATGATGGCATCGAACTTTCTTGCCATTTAACTTATCGCCCCGGTTTCTTGCACTCATCTACCCTATCACCACCCCGTCAATATTGCGCGTCTCGCTGGAGAAGTTCATGCCGATGCGGATGATCTTCTGGCCGCTGAGCTCGAAGGGGAGCGTGTAGTGCTTGTCCTGAATCTGCTGGAGTGCCTGCTCTGCGGTGCCGTCAAGCTTGAATTCGAGGACATAGCAATAGTCCTTGGTCTGGATGACCATGTCGATGCGTCCCTCGCTGGTGTGGTACTCCGCCTTGGTGTAGAAGCCCATCAGGCGACAGATGACGAAGAGGACGTTCTGGTAGTGGTTCTCCAAGTCCTTGACTATCTCGTATGGGGTATCGGCAAAGAAGGAGCGCAGACGCTTGATGAACTGATCTGTACGGCCGTTCTCCACGTCGTCCACGAAACTCTGTATCTGGAACGACGATTCCACCTCATCGAACTTGGTGTAGAACGGTACAAGGTATTTCATGAACCCTTCCTCTACCTCCTTGTTGGGGAAGCCCAATGTGTACATCTGGAACCGTGGATTGTAACCCTTGATAGTCAGGTATCCGCTCTGATAGATGACGGGGATGGGATTTGTGCTCTCGGCGTTTATGGAGTCCAAGACATTGGCTGTTGTCTGCACCTTGGCCATCTTCTCCAAATTATAGTCGTGCATCTGGAGGAGCGTAACAAGATAGGTGGGCGTTCCGGTCTCAAACCAATAACTGCCAAATTCCCGCTTGGCAAGCGTGTTCAGCAAGCTGAACGGATTATACATGCCTGGCACTGAAGAATGGAAATGGTATCCGTCGTATCGTTCTTTCAACAGTTCCATGCACTCTTCCGCAGTCATGCCGTTCGCACCGGCCAGCTCTGCCACACCTTCATTGAAATAGGCCCTGATCTCCTCTTCCGTAATGCCGCAGATGTTGTAGTAGCGGGCATCCATGGAGATGTCCATGAGATGGTTGAGGTCGCTGAACACACTGACCTTGCCGAACTTCGTCACACCGGTAAGGAAGGCGAAGCGTATGCATGCGTCCATGGACTTCAAGGCCCCATAGAATCCTTTCAGCGTGTTGCGGTATTCCTCCTGAAGTTCGGGTTTCCCGATGGCCTGGAGCATGGGTTTGTCGTATTCGTCGATAAGGATGACCACACGCTTGCCTGTCTTCTCGCAGGCATTGCGGATAAGGTTCTCGAAACGTATGCCAAGAGATCTGGTCTCGTATCTCTTGCCATACAGGGCTTCGCCCTCGGCAAGGAATGCATCCAGTTTGTTCTCCAGCGCCTCTTTCGATTCGTACTTCTCCGTATTGAGGTCAAGGTACAGGATAGGGTGTGCCTCCCAACTCATCTCGTCCGTGTCGATAGCCAACCCCTTGAACAGCTCTCGTTTGCCTTCAAAGTAGGCTTGCAGCGTTGAGAGCAGCAGTGACTTGCCGAAACGACGGGGACGACTGAGGAAGTAGTAGCACCCCTGCTCGGCGAGCTGCCGTACAAGCGCAGTCTTGTCCACATAGAGAAATCCCTCTTTGCGTAATTTCTCGAAATTCTGTATGCCTACCGGGTATTTTACCATGACACTTGCAGTATTTTCACATTTCACATGCAAAAATAACGAATATAATTCATATTTATGCCTTTTAGGGCAAAAAAGAATTTTTAGCACGGCACTTTCATGTGTTGAAGGGCGAAAAACATAGCCAGGAAACAACATAACGACATTTCGGGCCAAATATACAACCGAAAAGTTGCATGAAAGAAAAGACCTTATTACCTTTGCCACAGAATAGCCCCTTTGAATAGAAGATTGAGTCATGAGGATGAAGACGGAAGGAAGGAATTTGCATAACCACCGGATTATGGCCTCCATCACACGCCACGCTCTCCCTGTTCTGGCTTTCCTGCTCTGCAGCTCTATGCAGGCCCAGTACAGCGACCACCGAAACCGGAAGGAGGATTCCCTGGAAGTCGTGCTGAAGACCCGGAAACTGGAGCCGCAGGAACTGTTCCGTGTGTATGACGGCCTGATGAACGGATACCTGCAAACCAACGGCGACAAGTCCGCCTACTATGCAGGGAAGGCCATTGAGGTCGCGGAAAGGCATGGGTTTTACGGAGGATTGTGCGATGCGTGGCGCGTGCTGGGACTCAATGCCTACGGCCGCTGTCAGTATGACTCAGCACAGCATTGCTTTGACCAGGCCCTGCAGGCAGCAGAGCGGATGAAGGGCGAAAAGCGTTTCACCCAGGCCGACGTTGAAGACCGTTTTTCCTCGCTCTACGGCACACTGGGCAACCTCTACAATATCCAGGGACAGCTGCACCTGGCCCTGGACTACTACCAGAAGGCCCTGCCCATCTTCCAGCGCAACGGATGGAGGGAGAGTGAGTGCATCCTTTTCTATAACGTGGGGGAACTCTACCTGGAGTTAGGCAATGACAAGGCAGCCGGGGAAAACTACCGCAAGGCCCTGGACGTGGCACTCCTGACGGGCGACTCGCTCATGGTATGCAGTCCGCTGTCGGGTCTGGCCATGACGGCCCTCAATGCGGGGCACTACCAGGAGGCGCTGGACTATGCCAGGCGGAGCATCGTGTATCCCGAGGCACATCCTGAGGAGGAACTGGGAAGTCTGATTGATGCCTACGTGCTTTTCTCAAGAATCTATCACCAGGGCTTCAGGGATTTTGACATGGCCCAGAAGTACATGGACAAGGCCCTGCAGCTGGCAGAGGGCGCCGATATGCCCACGAACGTGAGTGATGCATACGCCCAGCAGGCATCCCTGTGCCTTGACCGCAAGGAGTGGGACGAGGCCATAGCCTGGTCGCAGAAGGCACTGGAGGCGAACGACCAGGATCCGCAGCACAACATCGGACTGTTCAGGACGCTGGCCCATGCCTACGCGGCAACGGGAAACAGCGGGGAGGCGCAAAGGTATATTGACCGGATGTTTGACACCATGCAGGAACAGTCCACCACGAAGTACCAGTCCGTCCTGTCCGAGATGGAGGTCCGTTACAGGACGCTTGAGAAGGAGGCGCAGCTGAGGGACTTGGAACATCGGCATCGTGTGGCAAGACTCCAGAACGGATTCTTCCTGTTCCTGATCATCGTGCTGATCATCGTAGTGTGGATCATCATACGCGAGGGCAGGCAGCGCCGGCGTATCAGCAACATGCAGTCGCGCCTGCAGGGAGAGGCCGATGAACGCACACGACTGGGACGCGACCTCCACGACAGACTGGGCGGATTGCTCACGTCCATACACATGCAGTCAGGCGAGGAGGAAATCCGGCACCTTTCCGTACTGGCCACGGAGGAGATGCGCAGGGTGGCCCACCATCTCATGCCCGCCTCGCTGAAGGAGAACGGTCTGGCCACTGCCCTGCGCGACTTCTGCCGCGCACACGGCACGGTCAGCTTCTCGCTCTATGGGCCCGACGAGCGCTTCACGGAACAGCAGGAAGTCATGCTCTACTGTGCCACGCACGAGCTGGTGAACAACGCCCTCAAGTATGCCCAGGCCACGCATATCAGCGTGCAGCAGATGGTGGACGATGAGTTTGTCGCCCTCATTGTGAGTGACAACGGCAAGGGCTTTGACATCAGTGCCAAGCCGGACGGCATGGGACTCCGGAACATCCGTGAGAGGATGGAGCTCATAGGCGGCAGGATGAGCATCAGCAGCAGTACGTCCGGAACGGAGGTGAACATCGAGATTCCACGCTGAAGCCCCTCCCCCAAATGGGGGTATTTGATATGATGCGCATGGTAGAATCCGTAAAACTCGCTATCTTTGCCAAAGATATGATAAAGGTAGCTATTTCTGATGACCATATAGTCATCACCGAGGGATTGGATTCTCTGCTCCAGCAGAGCGGATTTGTCAGTGTGGTGGGCAGGGCAAACAACATTGCCTCATGCGAGGTGATGCTGGAGCAGAACCCGGACCTGGATGTGCTTTTGCTGGATGTGGGACTGCCCGACGGAAACTCACTGGACTACGTGGAGATGTGGAAGGACCGCTATGCCGACGTGCGCATCCTCATCCTCACCACCTATGCCGAGGCGGCCGTCGTCAACCGGGCCATTGCCTGCGGGGCCGACGGATTCCTGCTGAAGACCTGCAGCAAGGAGGAACTGCTGGAGGGCCTGCAGGCAGTTGCCAGGGGTGAGAAGTACATCTGTTCCGAGGCCACCCGACTGCTGAGCGACAGTCCGCAGATGGACGTTGTGGAACTGACGCCCCGCGAACGCGAGGTGCTCAAGCTCATCGTCAAAGGCTACAGCATCAAGATGATTGCCGACGAGCTGCACCTGGCCTTCGAGACGGTGCATTCCTACTACAAGTACCTGAAGCTGAAGCTGGGCGTTCCCAACACGGCGTCACTGGTACGGGTGGCCATCGAGCAGAAACTGGTATAACGCGACATCAACCAACCTTATATGCAACAACCGCCCGGCGAAATTGCTCGCCGGGCGGTTGCTGTCTCAGTCTGTTCCCTTCCTATCGGTTCAGTTTCTTGCGTCCGCCCACAATCACGACACCCTTGTCCGAAGTATTTGCACGTCGGCCGGAGAGGTTGTATGCGGCCTGGTTCCGTGCATCGCTGCCAACAGTCTTGATGGCATCAGGTGCGGGGGCGATGACAATGGTGTACTCGGCCTTGACAGCCTCATATACGTTGTCTGTCTCAGGGCCCTCGGCCGTGATGGTTACCTCACCCTCCTTCTTGCAGATGACGATGCCGTCGGCATTGACCTCAGCAATCTCGGGATCAGAAGAACTGTACTGGATGGTGCCCTCGAAGAGTCCGCTGACCGTGAGGGGGTTGGCCTCAAGCGTCTGGCCGACGGTAGCCTCCACGCTGTCGTTCTTGAATGTCAGCATGGGCGAAGGAGCCTTGTCGATGGTGACAACATAGCTGACCGTGGCAGGAGCCAGACGATAGTCGGTCTCCACACCCTTCACGGAGATGACAGCGATACCGGCACCGACTACGGTCAGCTCGCCCGTCTCAGCGTTCACCTTCACCACCTTCTCGTTGCTTGAGCTCCAGGTGATCTTGCCGTCGTAGTCCTGCGAACGGGTCACTGTGGGAGCCTGGGGCGCAGGCTGTCCGTAGACACCCTTCACCGACGTCTCGCTGAGTCTGAGGAAGGCCTGATGCTTGGTCCAGCTTGTCACGTGGTAGGTCACGGGCAGCAGGTTGTCCTTGCTGTTGCCGTTGACAAAAGGATAAGGCCACTTGGTGTCGTACTGATAGCTGTGACCGCTGGCACCTACGAGAGTCTCAACTGAAGGACCGTCATTGTAGATGACGAAGTAGCGGATGCCGTCCACGAAAATTTCCTTTGGCTCCATAGCCATGCCCTTAGCCTTGAGGTTCAGAACGCGGCTGACGTCGAGGCGACTATGTACACGCAGTCCAACCTCAGTGGGAGAGATCTTCACGGCCTGAACGCTTGGGTTCTGGTTGTCGAGTCTGAAGTCGGTGTTACCTTCACCGTTATCACTGACATGGTATGGGTTTATGACCACGTCCTTCATGTCGAGCCACATAAGCTGGTTGTCCCATGCCCACACAAACTCCATACTTGGGCAGTTGTCGGCGATGAGGGTCTTGAGCTTGTTGTCGTGGCAGTCTACATCCCAGAGCTTGGGGTTATTGCTCAACTGCAGGGTGCCGAGCTCATTCTCTTCGCACAGCACACGCTTGAGTTCAGGACACTCCTGGATATTGACGTTCTCTGCCGTGGTGTTCTTGATTCCGAAGTATTCGAATCCTGGCAGATTTTTCATTGTGAAGTCCTGCACGGTGCTGTTATTCACCTCAAGGTAAGTCAGGTTGGGGCAGTTCTCCACGTGGAAGGTATTGAGGATATGGCTGAAATCATCATTGCCGTGGATAAAGATGCTCTCGATGTTCTT
>JAZRVZ010000189.1:0-3965 GCA_045599425.1 Bacteroidaceae bacterium
AGCTGGGACAGCCCGACACGGTCAGCACCAAGTTCATCAACAACCGCTTCATGCTGCAGCTCATGCAGAACAGGCAGCTGATTGACTACAGGGAGAATCACAACCAGATCTGGATCACGGAGGAAGACCTTGCCCGCAGCCTCTGGCGTGCCATCCAGCAGATGGCAGCCTACCAGGAATACGTGAGTCAGGAAACCGGAAGCTATGAGGAGGACCGCGAGCTGTGGCGCCGCATCTACAAGGAACTCATCTGCAACAACGACGAGGTGACCAAGGCCCTGGAAGACAAGAGCCTCTACTGGAATGATGACAAGCACATCGTGGATACCTTCGTGCTGAAGACCATCAAGAAGTACGAGGACGGGGCATCCGAGGACACCCCCCTGTTGCCCGACTATGACTCAGACGAGGACCGCGAGTTCGCCACCCAGCTCATCCGGCAGACCCTCAAGGGCGAGGAGAGGTACCGTGAGCTGATAGGCCGTAACCTCCGCAACTGGGACTTCAGTCGCGTGGCCCTGATGGACCTGATCATCATGCAGATAGCCCTGGCAGAGATCATCAGTTTCCCCAGCATCCCCGTCAGTGTTAGCATCAACGAGTACGTCAGCATTGCCAAGGTGTACAGCACACCCCGCAGCAGCGCCTACGTCAACGGTATGCTGGACGGCATAGCCAGGAAGCTGAACGAGGAAGGCGTGCTGGTGAAGGACTGAGCGCAAACGCCGGGACACCGGACAGCCGGAAGCCCCTTCCCCACTCCGTTTCAGAAAATCAACCATACCTAATATAATAAAAAAGAAGCAATATGAATACCCTTTCCATCCTTCTTCAGGCAGCCCCACAGCAAGGTGGCGGCTACAGTTTCATCATCATGATGGTGCTGATCTTCGCCATCATGTGGTTCTTCATGATCCGCCCCCAGCAGAAGCGCCAGAAAGAGCTGCAGAACTTCCAGAACACCCTGACCAACGGTACGCAGATCGTCACCCAGGGCGGTATCATCGGTACCGTGAAGGGCATAGACGAGGCCAACAACACCATCCGTATTGAGGTGGCCAGCGGCGTGACCATCACGGTTATCCGCAATGCCGTATTCCCCATGGGCCAGGGCCCCGAGTCGCAGAAGTAAGCGTTCCCCGTCCGAGCAGAACATGGAAACCAGCGACGGCAGCAGGAAAAACGGACTCAAGGCATTCTTCTTCAGCAAACGAAGCAAGAACGCCCTGATTTTCCTTTTCTTCTTTGCCATGGCCAGCGCCTTCTGGGTCATCCAGAAACTGGAGGAGCCGACATCCGTCAGGGTCACCGTGCCCCTCAAGCTGGTCAACGTGCCCAAGGACGTCATCATCGCCACCGACCTGCCCCGCGAGATGCGGATCACCGTTCGCGACAAGGGCAACGAACTCATCCAGCTCTTCCTGGATCCCCGGCTTGACACCCTGCGTGTGGACTTCAACCAGTACGACAGTCACGAGATAACGGACAACACCATCCTCGTCCCGTCAGCCGTACAGCAGATCCTGAAGGAAAAGCTGCCCAGTCACAGCACCGTCACCGAGATGATGCCCGACACCCTGCTCTATGCCTACAACCGGGGCGTGCACCGCAAGCTCCCCGTCCGTCTGCGTGGCGGCATCCGCCCCAGCCCCCAGTACATCCTGGACGGATACACCTTCACCCCCGAATCCGTGGAGGTCTATGCCCCGGCCCGCATCCTGGACACCCTGCGTGCCGCCTATACGGAACTCAGCATGTTCCAGGAACTGACAGAGAGCCAGACGATTCCCGTGTCCCTGGCACACAGTCGTTCTATGCGCTTCTTCCCGGACACCGTGGGACTGAATGTCAACGTGGACATCCTCACACGCAAAAGCATCGAGGTCTACGTCCAGGGCATTGACTTCCCCGAAGGAAAGGAGCTGCGCACCCTGCCAGCCACCGTCACCGTCACCTATCTGGTCAGCGCCACACAGGCCAAGAGCATCAACACCAACCTGTTCCAGGTCACCGTGTCCTACAATGACATCAAGAACCTGCGCTCCACCAAGTGCAAGCCACAGATTATCAGGATGCCCGGCAGCGTATCCAATGCCTTCATCACACCCCAGCAGGTGGAATTCCTCATCGAGGACATCAATACCGACTTCGCTCCCGAACGGCCCAGCGAGGAAAACTGAACAGACACATGAAGGTACTCGGCATAACAGGCGGAATAGGCAGCGGCAAAAGCCACCTCAGCCACATCCTCACAAGCCAGTACGGCATCCCCGTCTACGACTGTGACACCGAGGCCAAGCGACTGAACGAGGAGTCCGATGCCATCCGCCAGGCACTCATCCGGCTCATCGGGCCCCAGGTCTATGATGCCGGCGGCAAGTTGCGGAAAGACATCCTGTCCCGGTACCTCTTTCAGGGCGAGGAACACCAGCGGCAGGTCAACGCCATCATCCACCCAGTCGTCCGTCAGGACTTCCGCCAGTGGTGCCAGCGGCAAGACCACCCCATCGTCGCCCTGGAAAGCGCCATCCTGCTCGAAAGCGGATTCAGCGACATGGCCGATGCCATCCTCACCGTCACCGCCCCCGTCAGCCTCCGCATCCAGCGTGCCACCCATAGGGACGGCAGCACCGCGGAACAGGTCGAACGCAGGATTCGCCTGCAGCTCAGCGATGAGCAGCGCATAGCCCGGAGCCACTACGTCATCCAGAACGACGGACGCCCCCTGCTGCCACAGATTGAGGAAATGACAGAACGGCTCATGAACCGTATCAAGACAACATAAAAGTATAACAACACATAATACACTAAAAAAGGAAATATACTATGCTTAGAAAAGTATTGGCAATTGCAGGCAAGCCAGGCCTCTACAACCTGGTATCACGAGGCAACGGAAGCCTCATCGTTGAAACCATCGATGCCGCCAAGCGTCGCATGCCCATCTTCGGCACCGACAAGGTCATCTCACTGGCCGACATCGCCATGTACACCGACGATGAGGAAGTGCCCCTCGCCACCGTATTCAACAACGTCAAGGAGCTGGAGGAAGGCAGGGCCTCAGCCTTCAACTACAAGAAGGCCAGCAAGGAAGAGCTTGCCGGGTACATGGGCAAGGTACTGCCCAACTTCGACCGTGACCGCGTCTATCCCTCCGACATCAAGAAGCTCGTCCAGTGGTACAACATCCTCGTCGAGAACGGCATCACCGAGTTCCTGCCCGCCGAGCAGCCCGCTGCTGAGACAGAGGCGGAAGAGGCACCCGCAGAGGAGGAGAAGGCAGAGTAAACCATAGCCACTACACTCCCCGCAACATATATAAGGGAACCCGGTGAGGGGTTCCCTTATTCTTTATCCATGATCAGGCACAACGCGCCGTGTTGATTACTTTCACAAGCCTGACCATGCTTGACACAACAGAATTCAGCTAATTGTTATTTTGTTATTTTGTTGTTCTGTTACGGTCTGCTCTATGCTGACCACCTTGCCCACTATAATCGCGTCAGGATAGTCTGCGGCGCACAAGGCAGGAGCTCCGCAATGGGCAATGTTGTTGTAGTGCGTCAGTTCGGCAAACGCATCGTCGGGCTGCCATCCAGCCGCCTCCAGTATCTTTCTTATATCTTCGTCCATCGGTATGCTTTTTTCGTTCTTAACTTAATTAAACTGATAAAGTCGTAGAGAATCGTCATCACTGTTGCAGTGTTTGCAAAGAACAATGGCACACAGATTCTCCAAAAGAGAAGTGTCATTCTTAACTTAACCCAACTTTGACCCCACAAAACTTTTTCCAATAAATTTTAGGGGTATTTTTGGACATTAGCAGACAAAGTTTATATGTAACAATCTAATAATCAGTGGAGGTTCGATTCCTGTCGAGCCCAAAACGGATTTGTAGTACCCAGCAAAGTCAAAACTTTGTTGTAACTTTGCACCCGTGAACTTCCATGTACTCTTCAGGGTGAATC
>JAZRVZ010000190.1:0-18798 GCA_045599425.1 Bacteroidaceae bacterium
GTGGTGTGAGAGGTCGGAAAATAGCAGTAGGAAGAAAACAACCTACGTTATTTTCCTCCTACTCGATTCCTGTCGGAACCTCCTGTCGGGAGAGGCCGGACCGTGCGAGCCGTCATCCCGGATTACCCGGATGGACGGCGGCAACGGTCCGGATTCTCCGGACTTCACTGGTCCTTATGACAGGCGGGCCAGGGTCTCCTTGATGCGCTTCATGGCCTCCACGATATTCTCATCGGAGGTGGCATAGCTCATGCGGAAGCACTCGGGCGAGCCGAACGCATCGCCGCCCACGGTAGCCACGTGGCCTACCTCGAGCAGGTACATGGCCAGGTCGGTGCTGTTGTTGATCTTGCGGTCGCCATCGGCCTTGCCGAAGAAACTGCTGCACTTGGGGAACAGGTAGAAGGCGCCCTGGGGATCATTCACTTCCAGGCCGGGAATCTCCTTGGCCAGCTTCACGATGAGGTTCTTGCGGCGCTCGAAGGCCTGACGCATGTCCTCCACGCACTGCTGGTCGCCGGCAAAGGCTGCCTCGGCTGCCTTCTGGCTTACGGAACAGGGACCGCTGGTGTACTGGCCCTGCAGTTTGTTGCAGCCCTTCACGATCCAGTCGGGGGCAGCGATAAATCCGATACGCCAGCCTGTCATGGCGTATGCCTTGCTCACACCGTTGATGATTACTACGCGATCCTTGATGTCGTCAAACTGTGCCATGGAGGCATGCTCGCCTACATAGTTGATGTGTTCGTAGATCTCGTCGGCAATCACGATGACACGCTCGTGCTTCAGCAGGACGTTCTTCAGCGCCTCCAGCTCGGCCTTGCTGTACACGGAGCCGGTGGGGTTGCTGGGAGAACAGAGAATGATGGCACGGGTCTTGGGGGTGATGGCTGCCTCAAGCTGCTCGGGAGTGATCTTGAAGTCGGCCTCAATCTTGGCCTCCACGAATACGGGCGTTCCCTCGGCCAGCAGTACCATCTGCGGATAACTTACCCAGTAGGGTGCGGGGATGATGACCTCGTCGCCGGCGTTTACCAGCGCCATGATGGCGTTGCAGACACTCTGCTTGGCACCGTTGCTGCAGAGAATCTGGGCGGGGGTGTAATCCAGGCCGTTCTCGTTCTTCAGCTTGGCCACGATGGCCTTCTTCAGTTCGGGGTAGCCGGGCACGGGGCTGTAACGGCTCCAGTTCTCCTCCACGGCCTTGATGGCGGCCGCCTTGATGTGGTCGGGCGTATTGAAGTCGGGCTCACCCACACTCATGTTGATCACGTCTACGCCTTGTGCCTTCAGTTCGCTGCTGCGCTGACTCATGGCCAGGGTGGCACTTGGGGCCAGGCGATTCAGTCTTTCTGATAATTCGTTCATTGGATTATAATGTTTTTTCGGTTGTTCGTTTTATGCTGATGCCGTTTGGTAAGATAACATCCGGATGATCCGTCTGCCGGAATGACGAGGCGGCCAGGAGTCTTCGGCTTAGTCCCTTCTGCTGCCCAGCAGGCGCAGGATGTAGAGGAACAGGTTGATGAAGTCCAGGTAGAGGCTCAGGGCGCCCAGCAGACCGATCTTGCGCTGGTCCACACCATAGCTTCCGTAAAGCATCTGCTTGATTTTCTGGGTGTCGTAGGCTGTCAGTCCCACGAAGATAAACACACCGGCGTAGGTGATGATGCTGGTCAGTGTGTCATTGTGCCAGAACAGGTTGACCAGGGTGGCAATGATCAGTCCGATGATACCCATGGTCAGGATGCCGCCCAGGCCGGAGAGATCCTTCTTGGTGGTATAGCCGATGATGCTCATGGCAGCAAAGGTGCCGGCCGTGGCAAAGAAGGCTGCATAGATGGTACCCAGTTCGTAGATCAGCAGGATCACGGAAAGGGCTACTCCGTTCAGCACTGAGTAAACGCCGAAAAGCGTTGCTGCCGTGCCGAAGCTGATGCGGTTGATCCGTGCGCTGAGGTACATCACGATGCCGACTTCGGCCAGCATCAGTATCCAGGGCATGGCGCTGTTGCCGAAGATTAAGCCCAGCATACTCTCGCTCTGAGCCACATACATGGCCACCAGGGCCGTTACCACCAGTGCCAGCGTCATCCAGCTGTACACCTTATTCATTGTCACTGCCATGACATTCTCCTGATGGCCGTAGTTGCCATAATTTCTGTCGTACTCGTTCATGTTTGATAAAGTTTATTCAGTGTTTAATTTCCAACTTTCAATTTCCTGCTTTCCACCCGTTTACAGTTTCAGCAGATGTCCCATGCGTTCCTTCTTGGTGCGCAGGTACCGCTCGTTGAAGGGGTTGGGCGCAATCTCTATGCCCACGTTCT
Source organism: Bacteroidaceae bacterium (assembly GCA_045599425.1). Classification (GTDB taxonomy): domain Bacteria; phylum Bacteroidota; class Bacteroidia; order Bacteroidales; family Bacteroidaceae; genus Physcousia. The sequence goes on from JAZRVZ010000190.1 coordinate 2,331, forward strand.
CCACGATTTCCAGTCCGTACCCTTCCAGACCTACGCGCTTGACGGGATTATTCGTGATCAGACGGATCTTGCTCACGCCCAGCTCGCAGAGGATCTGCGCCCCAACGCCATAGTCGCGCTCGTCGGCCCGGAAACCCAGGTGCAGGTTGGCATCCACGGTGTCATCACCCTCCTCCTGCAGCTTGTAGGCCGCAATCTTGTTCATCAGCCCAATGCCCCGTCCCTCCTGGTTCAGGTAGACAATCAGGCCCTTGCCTTCTTTCTCGATGAGTTGCATGCTCTTCTGCAGCTGTTCGCCACAGTCGCATCGGCGGCTTCCGAAGATGTCACCCGTCATGCAGCTGCTGTGCATGCGTACCAGGACGGGTTCACCCTCCTTCCATTCTCCCTTGATAAGGGCCAGGTGCTCCAGTCCGTTGCTCTTCTGGCGGAAGGGGATGATGCGGAAGTGGCCATACGCCGTGGGCATGTCGGCCTCAACACCCTTTTCCACCAGCGATTCCTGTCGCAGGCGATAGGCTATGAGATCCTTGATGCTGATGATCTTGATGCCGAAGCGGTCAGCCACCTCCTTCAACTGGGGCAACCGGGCCATGGTGCCGTCCTCGTTCAGGATCTCAATGAGTGCCGCCGCAGGCTGCAGGCCAGCCAGCCGGGCCATGTCGATGCCCGCCTCCGTGTGTCCGGCCCGCTTCAGCACACCCTTGTCCTGGGCGTAGAGCGGATTGATATGTCCGGGACGTTCGAAGGCCGAAGGCTTCGTGGCGGGATCGGCCAGGGCACGGATGGTTGCGGCGCGGTCATGTGCGCTTACCCCCGTAGTGCATCCCTCCAGCAGGTCCACCGTGACAGTGAAGGGCGTGCCCAGCATGGAGGTGTTCTCCTCCACCTGATGCGAGAGCTCCAGTTCCCTGGCATGGCTTATGGTAATGGGGGCGCACAGCACACCGCGACCGTTCTGCAGCATGAAGTTCACCTTCTCGGGCGTGATCATCTCGGCAGCGGTGATGAAGTCGCCCTCGTTCTCACGATCCTCATCGTCCACCACGATGACAAACTTGCCTTCACGGAAATCCGCTATGGCCTCCTCAATCTTGTTCAGTGTTATCATTGTCTTGTTTTGTGTTTCTTTTTCTTTTCCTGATTCGCTCTGCCAACCTCTTCAGCGGCAGCGTATAGCCTTCGATGTTGAACATGGCCGAGTCGTTGTTGGCCTTGTAGGTCAGGAACGCACCGATGGGTGCCAGTACCATGCTGCTCAGCCAGATACCGAATGCAACCTCCCAGTCGCCCGTCTTGGCCATCTTCTCTCCGCTCACGTTGATGATGTAGTAGAAGATGAAGATCAGTACGCTCACCACGACTGGCAGACCCAGTCCGCCCTTGCGGATGATGGCTCCCAGCGGAGCGCCGATGAAGAAGAATATCATGCAGGCCACGGACAGCGTGAACTTCTTGTGCCATTCCACCCAGTGCAGTCTGTAGGCACGGTTCGTTTCCTCCAGGTTGCCCGTCATCGCACGGAAGTCACATTCGCCCACCATCTGCCGGGACGTATTGCTGGCCATCTTCCATACATCCTGTTGCAAGGCTGGCGTCAGCCTGCCCTTCAGCGAGTCCAGCACGGCCACCTTGGCCGTCTGGGCCACCACTTTGGCCGAGTCCTGCCTGCCCGGTCTCAGACTGCGTTTCAGCTGCGTGTTTCTGTATGTTCCGTAAATGTTGTGGCCCAGCTCGCTCAGCAGTGCATCCAGCGAGTCGATGCCGTGGTTGATGGCCTGGATGTCCTTGGTCGATGCGTTTCCGGCAAAGAGCGAGGCATCCAGGACATTGAACGTGTCCGCAAACTCAATCAGGTCCTCCTCCAGGAAGAACGTCTCGCGCATGTAGGGTACGTTGGCCTTGAGCATCTGTCCGCCGTTCTGCGCCATGTTCTGGAAGCGCTCGCCTCCCCACAGCGTCAGCTTCAGGTGCATGTGATCCTCCGTGGTCTGCAGGCGACCCGAGTCGGCCAGCACGATCTGTGCCTCGTCCGCATTGATGGAGTTCCTGTATATCATCACGCCGTACAGCATGCCCGTTTTCCGGTCCTTCTTTTCCACGTACAGGTTGTACCCCGGAATCTCGTTGTAGAAGATGCCCTCAGGAATCTCCAGTTCAGGCGACTTCTGCTTGATGGAGTACACCAGGGCTCCCAGTTGCTTGGTCGCCTCCGGCCCCACCTTGTTCTGGAAGTAGAAGCTGCCCATGCTGACCGCCAGTACGAACAGGAAGATCGGAGCCAGGATGCGTACCAGTGAGACACCGGCCGCCTTCATGGACAGCAGTTCCAGTTTCTCGCCCAGGTTACCGAAGGTGATGAGCGCTGCCAGCAGGATGGCCAGGGGCAGTGACATGGGCACCAGGTTCAGCGAGGCGTACCAGAAGAACTTGCCCAGCACCTCCGTGGACAGGCCCTTTCCGATCAGCTCGTTCACGTAGCGCCAGGTAAACTGCATCAGGAAGATGAACAGGCAGATGAAGAACGTACCCGCAAAGAGTTGCAGGTAGGCCTTCAGCAGGTATATGTCCATCTTCTTTATGATTCTCATGTCTTTGTTTTGCGCACGCGTGATTAAATGATGTACAAAGGTACGACTAAATGTGCATCTATACAATGATTTTTCACTTTTTTATAAAATTTCTGTTGATTTTCTTGTTTACTTAACAAAAAGTTACTACCTTTGCACCCGCAATCAAGAAATGATGGCGGGGTAGCTCAGCTGGTTAGAGCGCATGATTCATAATCATGAGGTCCCGGGTTCAATCCCCGGCCCCGCTACAGAGAAGCAGCAGAGGTGATGGATTTCCTTCAACCTCTGTTTTTCGTATATAGACCGTACCGTCAAGGTGCCAACCGTGAACTTATACCGACATGGAGATCGTTTTGTTCCTTTCAGGCCTGGCCATCGGTGCCGCCATAGTCTACTTCCTTCAGCGACAGCATGCAGGCATGCTGCGGAGCAGTGTGGAAGAGACCGCCGAGCGAAGGGTGGCCGAACTCAGGCAATTGCACGAGGCCCAGCTGTCTTCCCTGCGTCAGTCCTGTGACCGGCAGGTCAGCCTGCTGCAATCCGAGCATCAGGAACAGACCTGCGCCCTTCGTGAGAGCTACCAGCAGCAGCTCACCACGCTGAAACAACAGCAGGAAGGGCAGCTGGCCAACATGCGGCAGCAGCAGGAACAGCAGCTACGGCAGCAACTGGCCCTGCTGCGCGAGCAGATGACCACAGCCTCCGAAAAGGTGCTTCGCGAGCGTGCCGAACAGCTCTCCACCGTCAATCGCGAACAGCTTTCCACCATCCTCACCCCCTTGCAGGGGCACATACAGCTCATGCGTGAGGCCGTCCAGAAGACGGGTGAGCAGAACCACACCACCATGGAAAGGCTGGATGCCACCATCCGGCAGAGCATCGAGCAGAGCCGGGAGGTAGGCGAGCGTGCCGACAAGCTGGCCCAGGCGCTCACCGGCGAGAACAAGACCCAGGGCAATTTCGGTGAACTGCGTCTCAAGCAGCTTCTGCAAGATATGGGACTGGAGGAGGGCGTACAGTTTGAGGAACAGACCACTCTGCGGGACGCCAAGGGCAACCTTATATTCGAGGAGGACGGACATCGCATGATTCCCGACGTCATCCTGCATTTTCCCGATGACCGTGACGTGATCATTGATTCCAAGATGTCCTTCACCGCCTTTGAGGAATACCACAATTCCACCGATGAAACCGCACGTTCTGAAGCCTTGAAGCGGCACATCGCCTCCGTTCGCAGCCATGTCAGCGAGCTCTCTCGAAAGAACTATTCCAGGTATATCAAGGAAGGCCGGGGCAGGTTGGACTTTGTCCTGATGTACGTATTCAGCGAGTCGGCCCTGCAGCTCGCCCTCTCCAACGACCCAACACTCTGGAAGGAAGCCTATGACAAGGGCGTCGTCATCTCCGGCAGCCAGAACCTCTATATGATGCTTCGCGTGCTGGAGATGACCTGGAAGCAGGTACGGCAGGTTGAGAACCAGCAGAAGATCATCGACTGTGCCAACACCGTGATCGACCGCATCCAACTCTATGCCGAGCGTCTGGAGACGGCGCGTCAGCAACTCCAGAAGACCCAGGAGGCCTTCGACAAGCTCGACACCCTCAGTCGCAGTGAGGGCAGCAGCATCTACACCCCCGCTGCCCGGATGCTCAGGATGGGTGCCAGCGAGAATCCCAAGCGCAAGCAGTCCATAGCGCGCAGCATGCCGGACAATCCCGATAGCCCTGCTTGTGCTGAAATCCCGGAAAACAATCCCTAATCCCAAATCATAATGACTATACCCGTACTTCTTCTCACCGGTTACCTGGGCAGTGGCAAGACCACCCTCCTGAACCGTATCCTGGCCAACCGTCGCGGCATCAGATTTGCCGTCATTGTCAACGACATCGGCGAGGTGAACATTGACGCCGACCTCATCCAGAAAGGCGGTATCGTAGACCAGCAGGACGACTCCCTCGTACCCCTGCAGAACGGCTGCATCTGCTGTACCCTCAAGATGGACCTTGTCCAGCAGCTCCAGGATCTCATGGCCCTCCATCGCTTTGACTACATTGTCATCGAGGCCAGCGGCATCTGCGAGCCTGCTCCCATTGCCCAGACCATCTGTTCCATCCCCGACATGGGGCCCGACTACATCAAGGATGGCTTCCTGCGCCTTGATTCCATCGTCAGTGTGGTTGATGCCCTGCGCCTCAAGGACGAGTTCAATGGCGGCCAGGACTTCCTGCGCCAGAATCTTGAGGAGGATGACATTGAAAATCTTGTCATCCAGCAGATAGAGTTCTGTAACATCATCCTCCTTAACAAAGCCTCCGAGGTGGAACCAGCCGAACTGGAGCGCATTACACAGGTTCTTCGTGCCATCCAGCCCAAGGCGGAGATTATCCCCTGTGACTACTGCGACGTTTCCCTGGACCTCCTTGTTAACACCCACCTCTTCGACTTCGACAAGGTGGCCACCTCTGCGGCGTGGATTGCAGAAATAGAAAAGCCCCATCACGATGAGGACGAGGATGATGACGAGCATGAGCCCCATCATCACGACCACGATGACGACCATGACCACCATCATCACGACCATGATGACGAGCACGAGCATGAGCATCATCATGACCATGACCACGACCATCACCACGATCATGAGGATGAGCATGAACATCACCACCATCATCATGGTGAGGATTGCCACTGTCACCATTGCCAGCACCATCATGACCACGACCATGCTCATGGCGAGGAGTACGGCATCGGGACCTTCGTCTACTATGCCCGCCGTCCCTTTGACCTTGGCCGCTTTGATGAGTTTGTTGCCCGCCACTGGCCCAGGAATGTCATCCGTTGCAAGGGCATGTGCTATTTCCGCGATGAACAGGATATCTGCTACGTCTTCGAACAGGCCGGCCGACAGGTCAACCTGCGCAATGCCGGACGCTGGTATGCCACCATGCCGCAGGACGAACTGGAGCAGTTCCTTGACCAGAATCCCCAGGCTGCCCAGGACTGGGACGAATATTACGGTGACCGCATGCAAAAGCTTGTATTCATCGGGCAGCACCTTGACAAGGAAGCCATCACCCTCGCTCTCGACATGTGTCTGAGAGACTGATTCACTGTCAGACAATACAAGGTACATATCATACAAAGAGCGGCAACCTCAGGCAGGCTGTCGCTCTTTGCGTGTTATGGAGAATGTCCGCTGCCCCCGGATATCCGTGGTCAGGTCAGTAGGTCAGATCCTGACGGGGCCTAATCGTGGACTTCCGTGGACTGGGGCGATGATATCACCAGTCTGGCAGGCTTCAGTCCCTTGGCCTTGGCCTCCAGCGTGATGGTGCCCTGGGCAGCGGTGCGCTGTACGATGGCGGTGAGCTGTCCGGCGAAGAGATGGTGCTGGGGCAGGTGGAAGAGATCCAGGTTGGTCGCATCACCGTTGCCGGCGGCACGGAACTTGCCCGAACCCTTCACGGTGAACTGCACCAGGTCAGTCGGGGTGGGGCAGGGATTGCCATCCTTGTCAGCCACTGAGACCGTGACGTAGGTCAGGGCACCCTCGGCCTGAGGCATGGTGGAGGCATAGACATGCTGGCTGGCAGACGCTTCGCCCAGATTGGTTGGCGTAAGCACTAAATGTTCGGGTTTACCGGCAGTTTTTACGGTTTTCATGCCCATCACGCTGCCATCGGCATTGTAGGCCACGACACGGATCTCACCGGGCTCGTACTTCACGTCGGTCCACATCAGACGGTAGCGACGTTGCTGCCACAGCGGATCGGTCTTCTCCAGGGCCTCGGCCTCGGTCTTGGACAACTTCTTCTGGCGACCCTGACTGACGCCGTTGACGAACAGCTCTGCCTCGGGTGCGCTGGTGTAGACGAAGACCGGAGTCACCTCACCCTCGCGACCGGGCCAGGTCCAGTGAGGCAGGACGTGGAGGGTATGAGCCTCGGGAGCCCACTTGCTTTGGTAGAGGTAGTAGCGGTCCTTGGGCAGGGAGGCAAGGTCGATGATGCCGAAGACGGACGAATGGCTGGGCCAGTCGTTGGTGTCGTAGGGCGAGGGTTCGCCCAGGTAGTCAAAGCCCGTCCAGACAAACTGTCCCAGATGCCATGGATTGTCATCCTCCAGCCAGAAGTCCAGGTCGGGCACGTTGCTCCACGAACAAGCCTCGGTGTCATAGCCGTTGGACTGGTGGTTCTCATAGCGTGCCTGCTTCTTCAGCTGTACGGGGAACATGTACGTTCCGCGGCTGCTGACCGTACTGGCGGTCTCGCTGCCCAGCACGAAGCCCTGGGGCAGGAGGCGGTAGGCATCGTGGTAGTACTGGTCGCGGTAGTTCAGGCCAGGGATGTCCAGTGCGGCACCGAAGCCGTTGCGCAGGATGGTGGCAACCTGGTCCATGCCGCAGGTACAGGGACGGGTGGGGTCTTCACGATGACAGATGCCCTGCAGGAAGTCCACCATCTTGTAGCCGTCCCGACGGCCCTGGGTGGGAACCTCGTTGCCGATGCTCCACATCACCACGCTGGGATTGTTGCGGTAGTGGCGCAGCATGTTGACCATATCCTTCTCCGCCCATTCCTTCCAGTAGCGGTGATAGCCGTTCCTGCACTTGGCCTGGTCCCACTCGTCAAAGGGCTCAACCATCACCATAAGTCCCATTTCATCGCACAATTCCACCAGTTCGGGGGTAGGCATGTTATGGCTGGTACGGATGGCATTGCAACCCATCTGTTTGAGCATGGTGAGCTGGTGGCGCAGGGCGTCGGGATGGATGGATGTGCCCAACGGACCCAGGTCGTGATGCAGGCAGACGCCGCGGAACTGTGTGTGCTGGCCGTTCAGGTAGAAGCCCTGATGGGGTACATACTTGATGTCGCGAATACCGAATACGGTTTCGTGACGGTCGCGTTCCTTGTTGTCCACATAGACTTTCAGCACGGCCCTGTAGAGGCTGGGCGTCTCAACCGACCACAGCCTGGGCGCCTTCACGATGAGGCTCTGGTCAAAGGTGTGCCCCTGCATGGCCACGGTCTGCTTGTCGCTCCGGGCCACGATTGTTCCGTTGGAATCGAGGATTTCCGTTACGATACGCACAGCCTTGCCGTTGTTTCCCGTCACCTCGGCCTTGATGCTGACGGAGGCATAGTCGCGAGTGACGTGGGGTGTGGTGACATAGGTTCCCCAGACGGGAATGTGTACGGAATCGGTATGGATGACGTGCACGTTGCGGTAGATGCCGGCACCGGGGTACCAGCGACTGCTCTCGTCGCGGTTCTCCAGTCGTACGGCCAGGGTGTTGGGCGTGCCGTCGCGGTGGACGAGGTGGGAGACGTCGACAGAGAAGCTGTTGTAGCCGTAGGGCCAGAAGATGGCCTCCTGACCGTTGACGTAGACATGGGCCTCGCTCATGGCACCATCGAAGAGCAGCGTGGTGGCTCCGCTTGCCGGTGCGGTGAAGGTGTTGCGATACCAGCCGATGCCCACCCAGGGCAGACCGCCGGTGCGACCGGTCTTCAGGCTGGCCTCCTTCTCGCCGTTCTGGGTGACGGCCACGTTCTGCAGGTCGTTGTTGCTGCCGAAGGGCCCGGTGATGGCCCAGTCGTGCGGCACGCTGATCTGTTGCCAGTTTCCGTCGTTGAATGCGGTGTTTTCTGCGCTCTTGGCCTCGCCGCGATGGAAGCGCCACCCGTTCTGCAGGGTGGTCTCGCTGCGCTGGGCAAGCAGGGTTGCAGAGGTGCAAACCGAGAGGAATAGCAGAGATAAGTGTCTCATTATTGTTTTGGGTTTTGGTTAGTCATTTTCTTGCGCGTTTCTACCTTACGCTGAACTTGTAGATGCAGGTGTGGCTGTACTTCTCACCAGGACGCAGCGTGGTGCTGGGGAACTCGGGATGGTTGGGAGAGTCGGGATACATCTGCGATTCCAGTGCAATGGCTGTGCGGGCACCCGTGAAGACCTGCAGTCCAGGGTGGTTGTTCCACAGTTCCATGACACGGCCCGACCTGGGAGCATAGACGCTGACCACCTTTTCCACCTTGCTGTCGTCTTGATGCGTGAGACAGAAGTTGTTGTCGTACTGCCGTACCATGCCTTCAGGAACAGGCTGGGGCTGGAAACCGCCAAACTGAGGACGTTGTCCACCCTGTCCGCCCTGGGGGCGCTGTCCGCCTTGCGGGCGCTGCGGCATGGGGGCGATGCGCTCACCCAGTCGCACCGGCTGACGGAAGTCATACGGCGTGCCGGCCACACTGAGCAGCTTGCCTGTAGGGATGTTCGTGGCATCGCTCTCCGTGATATTGTCAGCCATGATCTGCAGTTCGTAGTCCATGATGTCACCGCTTCCCACACCGTCAAGGTTGAAGTAGGAGTGGCATGTGGTGTTGACCACCGTGGTCTTGTCAGTGGTACTCTCGAAGGTGATGCTCAGACCGTTGTCCTTCGTGATGGCGTAGGTCATGGTGGTGGTCAGGTTGCCAGGGAAACCATCGGCTCCATCGGGAAGCATGCACTGCAGCACGAGTTTCTTCCTGCTGGCCTTCACTACCTTCCATACTACATGGTCAAAGCCCTTTGTACCACCGTGCAAGGTGTGCTGGCCATTGTTCTTCGTGATGTTGTAGGTCTGGCCATCCAGGGTGAAGGTTCCGTTGGCAATACGGTTGGCATAGCGGCCTACGCTGGGGCCGATCTGCCCCAGGTTGTAGCGGGGATACTGATGGATGGTGGGGTAGGATGTAACCAGATTCTGGAACCGGCCATCCCTGTCGGGTGCGTAAAGGCCTACGAGGAATGCTCCGTAGTTGGTGATCTGTGCGGTCACCGTGCCGTTGGTGATCGTGTAGAGGCTTACCTTCTGACCGTCCATGATGGTGTCGAAGGCGGCTTTTTCATAGAGGGGAATGACAGGCTTGGCTGCCCAGGCAGAGACGGACAACAAGAGTGTTGCCAGGAAGCTGAGATGTTTTTTCATGATGCTGTGACTTGTATTGTTCGGTTTGACAATCAAAAGGTTTTCCTTTGCAAAAATACGAAATCTTATTTGAATAAAAGTATGTTCTGCTTAAAATCTGCTGAAAAATCCTTTTTCTGTTAATATACAAACGTGCCACCCGACGCTGAGGACGGATGGCACGAAGTACATGATTCAATGGGAGGTGATTACCAGTCGTAATCGCCGAAGAGGTCGGACTTTGCCTGAACGGCGTCCGGATCATCAATGGAGACGTCGTCACGGAGAGTCGAACCGTTCAGGCCATCCCCTGAGACGGCAATGATAGTGGTGGACTGAGTCATAACGATCTCAACTGCGGGAGAAATATAGTTCTTTTTCATTGTATGCTTTGAATTATACGGATGAAACATTACGTTAAGCCGGTCGCTTCTTACTTCAGGACAACCTTCTTGCCGTTCACGATGTTGATACCCTTCTGGGCTTTCTGGATGCGCTGGCCTTGCAGGTTGTAGATCACCTGAGCCTTGCCAGCCTCAATACCGGCAATAGCGGTCTCCTCGTCAAAGCAGACTGCCATCTTGGCCCCGGTAGCATTGGCAGCGTTCAGGTATGCCTTGCCGGCGGGGAAGCTTGTGCCAGCGTACTTGTAGAAGGCAGTCTCGCCAGCCTGGGTAGAGATAACGTAGGCACTGCCGTTGTTCACGAAGGTGCTGGGATCGGTCACGCCAACCAGCTTGTTGCCGAGAATGGACTCGGCGTCATCGTCTGTGGCAATCATCTCAACCTCGGCACCCTCGGTGCCCTTCAGGATAACGCCCTCGCCAGCGGCTATCACGTCCTCGATCTTGTGCAGGGTAACGATGCCTGCCTCAACGGTTGCATAGTATGCCTCAACGCCTTCGGGAAGGGTGAAGTTGACGGTGGTAGCGAAGGTTGAGTAGCCGCCCTTGCCGATTGTTACAGCGAGGTTGGGAGTGTTGCCAGCCTCGGACTTGAAGCAAACGGTACCCTCGCCATAGGTGCTGCCGGTGAGCTTGAAGTAGACATCGCCCTCCTCGGACAGAGTGAAGCCGAAGTAGCTGTTTCCTTCCTCGTCCTCGTCGTAGCCGTAGGCAGACTGGCTGTAGCTCTCAGCATCCTCCTCGGCCTCTGCCTGAGTGGCATAATAGTAGGCACTGCCGTAGCCGGTGCGGTAGTAGCGGTAGTTGCCAGCAGCTAGATGAAGCTTGAACCAGTAGCCATCGCCATAAGCCAGGTTGGGGGTGGTATATACCGTGTTCAGCTCTGCTACGACGGGCTTTTCCATCGTCTCGCCGGGCTGTGCATCAGCTATGCTGAAGGTGATGGCCTTGCCCTTGATGCTGTTGACCATGGCAGCCTCGATAAGGATGACCTGACCTGCCGTTACACTGGTGGTTGCTACATAAACTCTGTCCCAATCCTCGTTGATAGAGCTGAGAGACTCGCCGTAGGACTCATCCGAGGTATAGTATTCAAGTGTATTGCTCCACGAATACTCCACACCACCCAGACTCATGGTAAGCTTGCCGCTCTTGGGCGCGGTGTAGGAAAGCCATACTGTCTGCTCGTTGCCGAAGGTGTACTGGTCATTCTCGACCACGATGGGGTTGTTGCGGCTCTCGCCCTTCTGCAGATCAGCCTCTTCCAGGGTGAACCAGCTCTCGGTGGTGGCAAACATAATCTTGATCAGGTAGCTCTTGCCCTCCTCAACTATGATTGCGTAGCTGTCGCCGTTCTGCATGGCCGTATATTCGCCGTCATACTCACCGGCACCCTTGGGGAAGGAAACCCTCATGCTGGCGTCAGAGGGAGTGACAACCAGCTTGCCGTTCTTCGTTGCGGTCCAGGTGTGGAACCATGTGCCTTCGTCTGCCAGATCGTTGTCACCGGCTACGGCGGTCAGGGGGCCATCGATGGTCTGTCCGGGCAGGATGGTCTTGATGCCCATCTTGAAGGGAATGGCAGTAGACTCATAGTTTACCCACTTGATGATGTATGTCCCCTGCTCGACTACAGCCTCCAGTGATGCGTCTCCGTACACAGAGTTCCAGGAATCGCCGAGAAGGTACATGGAGCAGTTGCTCCAGTCACTGTTGAGCTTGGTGGTAGCAGCAACACTCAGCATCTTGCCGGCATCCTCGGCCGACACGGTCAGCTGGTAGAAGGTGCTGCCGACGGGGGCAGAACCCTCATAGGGCAGTGCGTCAACCACGATGGGGTTGTCCTCGCTGCGACCGGCAGGATAGCCCTCGATGGCCACCTGGAAGCTGGCCTCGGCCGTTTCCACCTGGCGGTTAACCTTGATGAAGTAGGTGCTGTTCTTCTCGCAATCCATGGTTACGTCAAAGACGCCGGCCTCAGATTCCTCCAGGTCGTAGCTGCTGGGATTGCCACTATAGTCCGACCTGATGATCGAAACCATGCCGCCGGTGAATGCGGCCTCGCTGCTGACGTGCAGGATACCCGTCTTGCTGGCAGTCAGTGCGTACCAGGTCTCACCCTCGCCTGCTGGCAGGGTGTTGGTGCCCAGGACAGCATTGAAGGCCACGTCATAGTTGCTGCCCAGGACGGGGTGGGTCAGCTCGGCAGAAACCGTAAAGGTCTTCCATGTCCAGAAACTGAATTCATAGCTCTTGCCAGCCTCAACCTGCACCTTGCCGTAGTAGTTCGACCAGTCAGGGCTACTGAACTTGATGTCCTGCTCATCGCCGCCGTCCACTACGAAACTTCCATTGATGCCAGAATTGGCCGTAAAGACCAGCAGACCGTCCTCGGTGGCATCGTAGGTGAAGTCCAGGAAGATGTCGTCATAACTGCCTGATTCCTGTTCACAGGTGTACTCTTTGCCCATTTCCAGATCCTCTGCCCATGTATTGACAGACAGTCCAAGGAAAAAGGCCAACATTAGGAATAGCTTTTTCATTGTGCTAAAAGAATTAAGTTATGTTATTTGGTAATTATCTGTTATTTTGTGATTATCTTCCTGGTTCCCGTAATGAGGATGCCACGGCGCTTGCCGTCAGTCTGGCGTCCGGAGATGTCAAAGCGTCGGGCCTCTGCCTGAGCCTTCATGGCAGCGATGCCGTCGGGGATGGTCACGGTCACGGCATTCGAGTAGGCAGACTCGCCCTGCTCGTAGACAGCCGTCACGGTGTACACGTCATTCTTGCCGCCCATGGAACCCGTCCAGGTGAAGTCCTCCACGAGTTCATCGTTCACCTTCTTGTCGTTGCAGTAGACATTGAAGCCGACAAGTGACAGCTCCATCTGTGCAGCCTCCAGGTCAGGCTCGCCCCAGCTGAGCACCACGCCACCCTGTCCGTCGGCCTCAGCCGCCAGGTCGGTCACTTGCGGCAGCATGGGCTGCTGGATCTCAACCTCCACGGGTCCGAAGCTGTCATCTGCCTTGTTCCTGTCATCCGCCAGGCTGACCGTAGCCGTGAGTGACGCCAGGGTGCCCATGGTTACGTCGGGCGTAACCTCGAAGGTGAAGATATGCTTCTCGTCCGTGCCGATCTGCACTCCGTCCTGCTGACCGATGAGCTTGCCGTTGTTGTAGAGGCTTACCTCATACTGGGTCGGTGCGAACACGCCATTGTTCATCACGGTGACATCTACCTGATTCTTCTCGTAGGCAATCAGCTTCTCAGGCACCTCAATGCCCGTCACGGCCAGGTTCGTGGTGTATTTCTCAACGACGTTGATGTTGTCAAAGTGCGTGTCGTTCATGCCGTCCACGCTGTGAACCTGGAATCCCACCTGTACCTCCTGGCCAACGAACTCCTTCAGGCTGACGATGACCTGTGTCCACTTCTGCGCAGCAGAGGCATTGTTGAGGGTGACGGTATGGACGGTCTGCAGCTCGCCGTTCTTGGGCTGCACCTTCACGTAGATCCTGTCGCCCGTCCCGGGCTTGGCAAAGTACCAGAAGCGGAAGATCGGATCCACTGCCTCACGAAGGTCTATCTTGCTGGATATGAGCGTACCATTGGACTCCTCGTAGTCGGGGATGAAGGTGACGAATCCCTTGTCATCGTCCATGGGTACGGCAGCGGGTGAACCTCCCTCCGACTTCACGCTCCAGTCAGCCGTTCCCATGTCAATGGTATAGTCCCAGGGACCGGCCTCGATATCATGCCCGGCAAAGGATTCATGGAAGGGGAGTGCGTGAGGCTGACCCACGCAGATGCTCTCCGTCATGGCAGGCTCGCTGCCCAGTCCGGCATCGCTGGCGGCATAGATGCCATAGGCGACGAACTGCTGCTGTCCGTCCTCGCTTGTGGGGACTACATCGTCAAAGGAGAGCCCTTCGATGCCGTCGCCCACCAGCGTCTGGTCGTTCAGGCGTATCACATAATACTTCAGGCCGTCGGGATCCAGGTAAGCGTCATGGGCGCCACGTACGGGTGCCTCCCATGAGATGTGTACGGTACCGTCCTCCGTCTCTGTCAGCTTTACGTTCACGGGCTCGGTGGGGATGTCCAGACCGCAATATACGCTCATCGACACCTCCAGTCCGTCGCCCACCTCGTTGAAGGCCACGGCCCTGTACGTGTTCATGCCGTTCTCGGCACTGAAGTCTACGTGGCTCAGCTTGTCACCTGCCGCCGCAGCCTTGAACGTGTGGATCAGTTTGTCACCGCGGTAGAGATGCACGCCGCTCACACCCGTCATCTCCGCACCGTCCGCGGTCAGCGAGGGTACGCTGAAGGTGATGTGAGCATAGGTCTGACCGTCGCGGTAGGGAGCCACGTCTAAGTTGTCCACGGCAGCGGGGGCACCGATCAGCGGACCCTCCTTCACCGAGATGTTATCCAGGAAGATCCACCACATATCCACGTCACTGCAGGCCTGGAAGCCCATGTAGTAGTCGTTCTCCGTAGCCACCTTGAACACCACGCTCTGGTGCTCGGGAACGTCGTTGGTGAAGGTGTGGGTAGGCAGGATGGTCGTACGCATTCGGCTGGCACGCACATCGTCGCCCAGGCAGACCTTCAGCTTCTCCGGCTGCTTCACGTCATTGGCCCGGGCATCGAAGTCCAGCAGATAGACGTGCTTGTTGTCATAGTGCATGGGAGGCAGAATGAGCCAGTCGTTCTTGGGCAGCTCCAGGTTGAAATAGCAGTAGGCGCTTTCCCAGACACTGTTCCAGCCCCAGGTGCGGGCGTCGCCGGCCACGTCCAGCACGGTCAGCAGGTCAAACGAGGACTCGCCGGAGAAGTCATTGAAATACGGCATCTTGAGAGCCTGTCCCATCAGCACCTTGTTGCTGGAACCCACACTGGGCTCGCCCACGGTACCCTGGCAGCGCACCACGATGTTGTACCAGTACTGGCGGTAGGCCGACTCCTCCACAACCTCGCTGAACGTACATTCAGCCTGGTTGGTGGCCACAGTCACACTGTCAGGCATGCGCACCACGTCATAACGGATCTCTGCAGGCATGTGCCCACCATGCTGTGTCGTATCGGGAGCCTCCCAGGTAACCGTCATCGTACGGGTGGAGTCGGTCTTCTTCAGCACGATGTTCAGGGGCGCTGCGGGCTGGTCGGGGCCTGCCCATGCGTTGACCTTGGCCACGGGACCAAGACCCTCCTTGTTACCTGCGCGAACGCTTATCTTGTATTCACCAGGCTGCGACACGCTGATGCTGGTGCTGACGGCCTCACCGGGCTGTGCCAGACCCGTCTTCGCCTCCTGGTCATTGATATATACATGCCATTCCTGGGTTCCGCTCAGGTCATGGCCGTCGTAGGTCTTCGTGGGCATGGTGAACGTCACGCTGCCGGTCAGGGTCAGTCCCTCAAAGGTGGTCCTGAGATTGCTTACGGAAGCCGGAGCCAGGTCCTCGGCAGAGGGGATGGGGGAGTACATGGCCACGAAATCCTCAGCGTGGTCAAAGCGGTGAATCCTGGTGGCCTTGGCCGTATGTATGTCGATGGCATACAGGGCCGACTCGTTGCCGGCAAAGGCATAGTACAGCGTCTCGTCGTCACCAGGGACGAAGCAGCCGCTGGACAGATACAATGGCGTCAGGCCCGTGCTGCCGATGATGGTGGTCTCACCGTTCTGCTTGTCAAAGCGGTAGAGCAGTCCGTCCTCGCCCACTCCGTAGATTTCGCCCTTCCGGTTGGCTGCGATGACAATGAAAATACGGTTCAGGTCTGCTATGATATGGCGCTTGCCCTGCTCCATGTCCAGCGTGCCGAATACCATGGCATCCAGATCGTCATTGTAGAAACAGCCGTACACGTTGCCCGTGGTGGGATCCCAGGTCATGTCCGTGGCGATGCATCCGGGATCCACGTATGCGTCACTCAGCTGCTGCCAGGTTTCGGAATCGAAGACGTACATGTTGGACATGATCACGCCCATGAAGGAAACGTAGTCCACGAAGACATACTTGCCCTCAACCCAGGTACCGCCGCCGGTGGCATAGAACCCGCTGGCCACGGCTTCGGGCTTGAGCGTCAGGCTGGACTTGGGCTCGAACGAGTAGATGCCGCAGGGCTGGTTCTGCTCAGTCCAGTTGTCTGCATATATCAGGTTTCCGTAGATGCGGGTACCGTCCTTCACCACCATCTGAGGGGAAGGGACGGGTGTCTCGCGCAAGCCCAGAGGCCGGGCCTGACCCGTCCGCTGGGCCTGTTTGCGTTCCCGCACCAGGCTTTTCTGGGTTTTCCTGAAGAAGGTCGTCTCGGGCTGCCCCTCACGCTGTGCCGTGGCCATTACTGCGGGCAACGACAACAAGAGAAACAGCAACATCCTGAATTTCAATCTAAACTATTGCTGTCCGATAAAACTTGAATCCTCGCGCGTACATGTGTGAGCAATGAAAAAGGGAAAGAACATTTGCCCTTTCCCAAAAGGTTTGTAACTTTGTGTGACCAAACTACAAATTTCAAACCTATGGACAAATGT
>JAZRVZ010000191.1:0-14598 GCA_045599425.1 Bacteroidaceae bacterium
GATGGAAGAGCAAGCGCTGGATGCAGCGCAGCTTCGTAAACTGACCCCCATTCCAAGTCCTGCGGGCGACTCAGTCAAATCCTGCGGGCGATTCAGCAAAATCCTGCGGGCGACTCAGTCAAATCCTACGGTCGATTCAGCAAAATCCTGCGGGCGACTCAGTCAAATCCTGCGGGCGACTCAACCAAATCCTGCGGGCGATTCATTCCGGTCGGCTGGCAGGAATCCTGTTCATGCCCGGCGCATAGATGAAAGAGAGATTGCACCATGGCAGATGCAATCTCTCTTTTTCCGATTCTTCTGTTTATATCTGTCAGTCTTCCTCCCAGATATCCAGTTCCTGGCTTCCCTGAGACTTGGCATAGTCATCGGGATCTCCCTTCCCATTGGATGCGAAACCCGGACTCCCGGCCAGCAGGATGGAACCGCAGACCGTAGAGTCATAAACCTGGATGAGAGGGGTGGTATAGTGCTTCTTGTATGTCTTCATAAGCGGTGTAATTAGGGCATTGAATACTACTTTCTGATATACTTCCGTCCACCCTGGATGTAGATGCCATGACGGGGGCTGGTACGGAGCTGGCGACCCGTGAGGTCATAGACGGCCTCAGGGGAAGCGGCAACGGGCACCGTACTGATTCCTGTTGCATCATTCTGCAGCATGTCATCCAGCGTCATGCCCTTGATCTGTTGCGCCATGCTACGTTCCAGTACCAGGTAGGCGCGGTCGGGACGGCTCATATAGAAGGCTGCCCCCTCATCGGCACCCCAGTACCAGCCGAAGCCGGCACCGTCCCTGGTGGTCAGTTTGTAGTAGTAGAGTTCATCATCCAGTTCATTGCTCCCGCACCATGCCGTGAGATAGTGACCATCCTGCAGGATGTAGTCGGCACAGAGTTCGTTGTCCGTGGAGCTGGCCTTCTGCCGGTCGGTCACGGTGGACAGCACGGCATAGCTGCCCGGCTCGCCCTTGATGAGCAGGGCCTCACCCGCAGGCACGGCGTCGCCTTCCCTATAGCGGTATTCCAGGGCAAGCCTGAAACCACCCTCCACAGCCTGCTCGCTTCTCACCAGCGCACCCTGCAATCCCTGAGGCATGATGTAGGCCTGGAGGATGCTGTAGGTGGACAGGCCAAACGGACTGATACTGATCTCGCCGACAGGCTGGCTGGGGTAGGTGTGGTAATGGTATGTGATGGCATTGCCATAGTTTACCACAATCCTGGTAATGACCGTGGCACCGTCAAGGGTATAGATGTAGCCCGTAGTGGCATCCTTTCCGGAAAGGTCAATTACGGCGCTTGTGCTGCTCTCGGAAGAGGCCATGGAGACGGGGGAATTGACGCCGTTGTAGTCCGTGGCGGAGAACTGCAGGACCTTCGCCCTGTCGTCCGTCACCTCGATGGTGGTGATGGTTCCCGGACATTCGGGTACCTTGATACTGGCGTTCTTGCCCTTGTTGATCTGCATGCCCTTGCTCTTGTATGCCTTGACCACCCATACGCCACCGTCCTGGGCCGTATAGGTATAGGAGGTACCGTATGAACCCCAGGATTTTGAACTGCTGAGGGCGGTTTCCTGACCGTAGTCCAGGGTATAGCTGCCTCCCACACCGGATCCGTCCTTCTCGGCCCTTGCATATACGGCATGGAGCGTGCAGTCGGACTGGGGAGTGAACGCCTCTCCTGCCTTCAGCAACTGGGGTCTGGAGGTGGTCTCCAGGGCTACGGGAGCCGTGGCCCATCCGGCAAAGGTCCAGTCCTCACCGACAAGGGTGGCCGTGGGAAGGATGGTACTCTCCTTCCTGGAAACGGTCTGGGTCCAGGATGCCACCGGACAGGAACCCGTACCGGCATCATAGGTTATGGTAAAGCGGGTATCGTCAGCACCACCGTCGAAAAGGAACGAAACCGTGCCATCACTCTCGCTGATGGAGGAAAGTTCATGGTCGGAGAAATAGGTTCCGTTGGAGTCCCTGCTGAACCACTTGCCACCAGCAGATGACCAGGAAGCGGGGATGAAGGCCGTCACGCCTCCCGTTCCGGGGAAGAAGTCGCCTTGCATCTGGGAGGCAGAGACCTCATCGGCACGACTGTCCAGGTAGGCCTTGTCTGCAGGCACCCAAGTCATTCGCTGGTGATCGGGATTGTCGTTCACGGAATTGTCGTCCCAGGCTATCCTGCTGTAGTCTACATGGGTAATGAAGAGACCGTGGCCTGCACGGTTGCTGCCAAAATAGCCAAACCAACGTTCCGCCTGACGGTTTTCCAGAAGGAAGTACTCATTGGACTGCCCGCCGTTACGGACAAGATAGGCCGTAGGAGAGGTGGTCAGCGAGGGCATGCCGGTGACAGTGGCCGGATCGTCCAGCACAACGGGTTGCAGCCAGCCGGCCATCCAGCGTTCGTAGGCCGTGAATCCACAGGGCACCTCACCGTTGCTGTAGGGACCATTGTAGCTGCCGCCGCACATGACGTCATAGTTGTCCATGCCCAACGCACCGCTGTAGTCCGTGTCATACATGTCGGGATAGCCCAGGCAATGACTGAATTCATGGCAGGCCGTACCGATACCGCAGAGGGTGGTTCCGCTGTTGCCGGACAACTCACTGGAGCAGGCGTAGGTGTCCACCTTCACGCCATCCAGTCGGAGTGCCCCCGGCCCGTCTCCATATACCTTGCAGGAGCTCAGTTCCCATTCATGGGGCCAGATGGCATTTTCCGTCACACCATCGTAGTTCTCACCATAGCCGGCATAGATGACGAAGACCTGGTCCACCTCACCGTCTCCGTCCCAGTCATAGTCGGAGAAGTCGACAAGCGGGTCGGCCAGCCGGCATGCCTCGGCTACCATCTCACCCGGATGAAGGTCATTTCCATCACCATCGTTCCTGCCATAGTAGGCATAGCTCTTTGAAAGCTCCACAGGGCCCACCACGTCGAAGGCCAGGCTGAACTGGCCGTAGGACTGCTCCTTGAAGTATTCGCTTACGCTGCCGATGTGGCCGTTCCTGTTGTAGCCGGTCTGGTTGAACATATTGTCAAAGTCTGCCTGGGTGTGGGAGGATGCCAGGGTCTTGTCGTTGAAGTTGACCACGATGACCAGGCCCTTCTTCTGTCCCGTGATGGAACCCGACTGTCCGGCCCGGCGGGCAGGACTCTTCATGCGCAAGGAGCGACGGGCATTGGCCATGCCGCGACGGTTTGCCGCCTTACGGGCCTGCAGGGCCACCGTGCCTTCTGACAAGGGATGGAAGTCCCCGTCCGCAGCACGGTACATCTTACCCCCATCTGCACTGTTTACATAATAATGCTGGAACTCGTCGCCCACAAGGCGGAGCGCAAGTACCGTACCATCTTTCTGGGTATGCCTGAACAAGGTCGACCGTGCCGGTACGGCCCATGCCGCGGAGGCCAGCAGGGCGGCCATGACAAGCGTCAGTATTCTCTTTGTCATTTGTATCTGGGTGGTGGGGGATAACGGAAAAACGTACTGGCGAAATACTACTGTTTGTCAAGGTACTCCTTGACGGTGGCCTCAATCTGCTCGCCACGCAGGCCGCGCTTGAGGATGGTGCCGTCGGGACCGAAGAGGATGATTTCAGGAATTCCGTCGATGGAATAGGCATCCGAACCGGCATTCTGTGCGTTCATGATCTGGGGATAGGTGATACCCAGGTCGGCAATGGCCTGTATGGTCTTGTCGGGTTCGTCCCAGGTTGCCACGCCCACGACATCCAGCACACCGGCGTACTTGCTGTACACATTGATGATGTGGGGAATCTCGGCACGGCAGGGAGCGCACCAGCTGGCCCAGAAATCTACCAGCACATACCTTCCCTTGCCGACATAGTCGGAAAGGTGCTGAACCTTGCCGTCGTACTCAGCCTCGAAGTCAACGAACTTCTGGCCCTCCGACGTTCTCTTGATATTGTCCAGCTTCTCACGGAGTGCCTTGATGCTGACATACTGCTTCTGCTCCTCGGTAAGGGTATTCATGGCATTCTCGATGTCCTCAACCTCCACGTAGTAGGTAAGGACGCTCTCAGCCATCACGGCTGCAACGCACAGCTGGCCCTTGTGCTTCTCCACGAATTCCGTGAAGTAATGGGTGGTCACACAGCTGTCGGGATTCAGGTTCGTCCGGAACTCATAGACGGCATCATTCTGTGGCGTGCCCTTGGCAAAGCCGTCACGGACGTCAAACGTGATCTTGCCCTCCTCCAGGATCAGGGGTACGACTGCGTTGCCGGACTCATCGTCCATGGAGTACCAGATGGTCATCTCGGCCAGGCTGGGGGCGGAAACCTCGCCGTCCACCCTGACCTTGTAGTCGGGCAGACTGTCCACGGCATGGAACACCTGACCGTTGGAGGTGAAGATGATGGAATCCACCTTCAGGCCGGCAGGCTGGAAGGGGGTCAGGTCTACATCGATGCTGTAACGTACCGATTGTGTGCAAGCCAGCATCAGCAGGCTGAGAGCCGTCAGGCAAAGTGTCTTGATTGTCTTCATAGATGATTATTTTTGATTTGATTCAATATCCTGTCATGCATGATGCAAAGATATGGAAAATGCACCAAACAGCCAAGCAAAAGCCATAAAAAAAGAGGTAGCGCACGCATGCGCTACCTCCCAGGTCATATTTCTGTCCCTATACAGCGGATTACTCCTCGGGCATCATCACGATGGTGAAGTGGTTGCCGGAGGCAAGGAGCTGCCTGGCCATACGGGCAAGATCCTTGCTCTGGATGCCCTGGATCATCTCGCGGGCACCGGTATAGGTATCCTGCTTTTCCTCGACCAGGGTACGGATGATACCCATCCAGGATGAGTTGAGCCGCTCGGCCTCGTCAAGGTTCTTCAGGGCATGCTCCTTAATCTTGCTGAGGTACTTGTCCTCCACGCCATTCTGAGCCACATCGGCCAGGATCTCGTCCACCACCTTCAGGGCATCGTCGCACATGTCAGGCTTCACGGGCAGCACAACCTGCAGGTTGGCGCGGTA
This sequence comes from Bacteroidaceae bacterium, assembly GCA_045599425.1. Lineage (GTDB taxonomy): Bacteria > Bacteroidota > Bacteroidia > Bacteroidales > Bacteroidaceae > Physcousia. Next base: position 5,008 of record JAZRVZ010000191.1, read on the forward strand.
CTCCTTCAGGTGGGCACGGCCAACGCCGGCCTGGGCCTGGACGCTGTAGGCAGCACCCATTTCCTCACGGATGGTCTCCAGGTAACGCATGGAGAGTGCCTCGCCCAGGAAATCGGCGATATTGCTCTCACGATAGTTGTTCTTGGCCTTGGTGTAGGCAAACACGATGGCATAGCACTGGGGCTGCTCCTGCTTCTGGCGGAACTTGTTCACGTGTACGCCCTTCACCATATCCAGGCCGTTCTCAATCTGCTTGTCGGCACGCTTCACCGTGGGCAGGGTAGCCAGGTACTGGCAAGCCATGGTGCGGATGGAATCCTCGTCAAGGTTGCCGATGAAGTAGAAGGTGAAGTCGCTGGCATCGGCAAAACGGTCGGCATAGATCTCCAGGGCACGGTCGTAGGAACACTTCTCCAGGTCTTCCTCCTCCATGATGACCAGGTTGGGATTACCAGCGTAGAGGGTGGTCTGGATGCTGTCCTGCAGGGCGGTCATGGGGTTGGCATGACGGTTGTGGAGCTGCTGGCGCCATGAGTTCATGGCACTCTGCACGGCCTCGTCGTCACGGTAGAGGGGCTGGAAGTGCAGGTAGGTCAGTTCAAAGAGCTTGCGGATATCCTTGGGAACGGCATTACCGTTCAGACCCTCGCTCAGCTCGGTGAGGCTGGGGCTGCAGGAAGCCTGTACGCCGGCCAGTGCCTTGCTCAGTTCGGTGCTGGTGAAGTTACCCAGACCCGAAGCACCCAGATAGGTGCCCATGGCCTGCATGGTATAGCGGTCGGTGGGATAGTAGCGGCCCGTACCACCCTTGCTGTAGGCGTTCATCAGGATCTCGTTGTCCTTGTAGTCGGTCTTCTTCATGTACACCTTCACGCCGTTGCTCAGCTGCATCTCGGTGAAGCCGAACTTGGCAGCCTTCTCCTTGACGATGGTTCCGGGAGTGGGAAGCTCGGTAATCAGGGGCTCGTTCTTTACATTATCCACGTATGCGGTGAGCTCCATGTTCTGGGCAGCGTGGATGTTGCCCAGCAACTGTGCCTCGGTAGGCTGCACATAGCCGTCCTTGTCGGGGTTCATGGCCAGGATGACCAGATTGCTGTCGTTGGTGCTGACGAGCTGAGTGAAGGTCTGGTTGACGGCTTCCACGCTGAGCTGGGGCAACAGGGCATTGTAGAGCTGGTACTCCATCTCGATGCCGGGCATGGGCTCCTTCTCCAGGAAGTGCTGCACGCACTCGCTGATGTAGCTGCCGTTCTGACGCTTGTCGCGATTCTGGTAGGTGCTTTCAATCTGGCTGAGGAACTCGCTGCGCACGCGCTGGAACTCGGTGGCGGTAAAACCGAACCTGGCCGCACGGTAAACCTCGGCCATCACGGTCTTCATGGCATCGTCAATCTGTCCCTCCTTGGGAACGATGTCGGTACTGAAGCACCAGGCCCTCTTGGCCAGGATGAAGTTACCGTCGCTCACACCTGCCTGCAGGAAGGGTACGTCGGGCTTCTGGGTCATCTCGGCCAGACGGTTGTTCAGCATGGTCTGACCCATGCCCATCAGCAGACTGGCGGCCAGTCCGGGTACAGTATTCTTCATCTCGTCGGGAATGGGCTGCTCATGCTTCATCATGATGCTGACCACTGCGTAGGTCTGTTCCTTGTCCTTGTCGGTCACTACGATGGGCTCGGCATTGTCAGGTACGCCAAAGTACTCGCGAACGGCAGGGTTCTGAGGCATCTGGATGGGCTCGAAGAGTTCCTTGATCTTGGCGATGGTGCGGTCTACGTCCAGGTCGCCAACCACGATAATGGCCTGGTTGTCGGGACGGTACCACTTCTCGTAGTAGGCACGCAGGGCCTCGGGCTTGAAGTTGTCCACCACCTCCATGGTACCGATAGGCAGACGGTTACCGGGACGGCTGTTGGACATCAGCTTGGGCAACTGACGCTCGTAGATGCGCAGGGTGGCCGAGCTGCGCATACGCCACTCCTCGTGGATGACGCCGCGCTCCTTGTCAATCTCCTTGGGATCCAGGATGAGGTCGTGGCTCCAGTCGTGCAGGATGAGCAGGACGGAGTCGATGGTGGCCTCGCGACTCGTGGGTACATTATTGATATTGTACACGGTCTCGTCCACGCTGGTGTAGGCATTGAGCTGCTCACCGAACTTCACGCCGATGCTCTCCAGGTAGCGGATGACCTGGTTGTCAGGGAAGTTCTTGGTACCGTTGAAGCACATGTGCTCCAGGAAGTGGGCCAGACCACGCTGGTCATCCTCCTCCAGTACGGAACCCACCTTCTGTGCAATGTAGAAGTTGGCCTGCCCCTTGGGGTACTCATTGTGACGGACGTAGTAGGTCAGTCCGTTGGGCAGCGTTCCCATCTTGGTACCGGGATCCATGGGCAGCTGCTGCATCATCTGCTGCTGCATGGCCTCGTCGGGTGTCTGGGCATTCACGCCCAGGGCTGCAAAGGCACATGCAAGAATCAAAAAGATTTTCTTCATTGTGATATAAATGTTGTTTGTTACTATTCCTTGTTTATTATATTAGACGCCTGTAGCAAACGTTTTACTACAGGCGCTCTGTTATTTTTTTCAAAGAAAACAGATGTTTACTTGCCGTAAGCTTTCAGACCATCCTCCAGCCACTTCACGAAGGCGGGAATGTCCTCGTTGTGGGAATAGCTGGTATTGAGAGGCTTACCCTCGTTGTCCAGCAATACGTAGAAGGGCTGGGCATTGGCACCGAACTTGACACGCTGCAAGTAGCTCCACTTCTGGCCGATGGTGCGCAGCTTGCTCTCTGAGCCGTCGCTCTCGGTGACGGTCTGCGTCTCGGGCAGGGCCGTCTTCTCGTCCACATAGAGACTGATGAGCACGTACTTGTTGCGGATGATGTCCTTGACCTGGGCATCGGTCCACACCTTGGCCTCCATCTCGCGGCAGTTCACACAACCGTAGCCGGTGAAGTCAAGCATGACGGGCAGACCCTTGGCCTTGGCATACGCCATACCTTCCTCGTAATCCAGGAACTCCGCTTCTACGACATCGTCCTTGGCCAGGTTGAAGTCCTGGGTATTCATGGGAGGAGCGAAGGCGCTGACAGCCTTGCAGGGAGCACCCCACAGACCGGGCACCATATACATGGCAAAGGCGAAGGAGATGAGTGCCAGGAAGAAACGGGTCACACCGGTGCGGTGGTTCACGATTACCTCGCCCATCTCGTCATACTCGTCCTCGTCGTGGGGGAAACGGATCCAACCGATGAGGTAGGCACCCATCAGGGCAAAGATGACAATCCAGAGCGAAAGGAACACCTCGCGATCCAGGATGTGCCACTGGTAAGCCATGTCGGCTACGGACAGGAACTTCAGGGCGAAGGCCAGCTCCAGGAAGCCCAGGCAAACCTTGATGCAGTTCATCCAGTTGCCACTCTTCGGGGCTGACTTCAGCAGGGTGGGGAACATGGCAAAGAGGGTGAAGGGCAGAGCCAGGGCAATGGCGAAGCCCAGCATACCGATGGTGGGAGCAATGATGTTGCCACTCGTACCCATCTCCACCAGCAGGAAACCGATGATAGGACCGGTACAGGAGAAGCTGACCAGAGACAGGGTGAAGGCCATGAGGAAGATGCTCAGCACACCGCTGGTCTTGTTGGCCTTGCTGTCCACTGCGTTGCCCCAGCTTGAGGGAAGGGTCAGCTCGAAACCGCCAAAGAAGCTGGCGGCAAAAACCAGCAGCATCAGGCAGAAGAAGATGTTGAAGATGGCATTGGTGCTGAGGTCGTTGAGGGCGCTGGCACCAAAGGCGAGGGTAACAAACAGACCCAAAGCCACGTAGATAACGACGATGCTCAAGCCGTAGGTCACAGCATCACGGATACCCTTCTTCTTATCGTCCTTGCTGCGCTTCAGGAAGAAGCTGACCGTCATGGGGATGATGGGCCATACGCAGGGAGTAAGCAGAGCGATCAGTCCACCTACAAGACCCATCAGGAAAATGGCCAGAAGCCCCTTGTCCGAAGTATTGGCATTAGCCTCGCCAAACTGCTGGAGCTCGCTTACAACGGGAGTCCACAAAGACCCTCCATCCCCCTGTAGGGGGAGAGATTCCTCGGCCAAAGTTTCCACGGCCACGGTGTCAGCAGTCTCTTCTGCCTCAATACCCTCTTCTGCCACTTCCTCTGCCTCTACAGCCTCGCCGGCCTTATCGGTTCCCTTGACCTCATCAATTTTTTCTTCCCCTTTAGGGGATTGAGGGGTCTGGGCCTGGGGCTTGCCCGTACCGGTGAAAGAGAAATCCACGTCGGTGGGAGGGATGCAGTTCTGGTCGTTGCAGGCACCGTATGTAAGGTAACCGCTGACCTCGTAGGTGGGTTCGGTGATGGTGAAGGTCTGCACGAAAGTAGCCGTACCCTCCATGTAGCTCACCTCCATGCCGAACATGTCATCCATGGCCTTGTGCACGTTACCCTGAGCCTTCAGCCCACCCTTGGGCTTCACGCCCTGCTGTTTCTCCAGCGTCAGCTCAGCCTTGGTGGGTCCACCGTCGGCAATGTCAGTGCTGTACACGTGCCAACCGGCATCAATCTTACCGCTGAAAACAACCTCTACCTCTGTGTCCGAAGTCTGGTTCTGCTTCACGGTAAACTTCACAGGTGTTGCGAACTGCGCAAAGATGGGTAGCGCACAGCACAACATCAAAATAGTCAGAATCTTCTTCATAATATGCATATTTGGGTACAAAGTTACGAATAAGCGAGAGAAATGCCAAATTTATTTGAGCATTTCCGAGCGAGAGTGACTTGGACGGCTGTCAAAGTTACGAATAAGCGAGAGGAAAAGCAAAAAAAGCTTGCTTTATTTTGATTTTTCCGAGCGAGAGTAAGTTCGGCGGCAGCCAAAGTTACGCGCTCAGCGTCCCGAAGGGCGATGCTTGCAGAGCGAAAGCGGGGCAAGAATAAGCGAGAGGAAAAGCAAAAAAAAGTTTGATTTTGTAGTTTCACGCTTTCACAAAACGATGGTGTAGGGAGGGCTCTGATCTGACAAAAAGGGGATGCGGAAGACTGCCATTCAGATGGGGTCGAGCCCCCCCTTAGATGGGGCCATAGGGTTTGGTCAATTTTTCTATGTGACACACGCGGGGTTGGATTGGAACACGGAAGGGGTTGGATTGGAACACACGTGTATGCCATTCAAACATACACGTGTGTTTGCATCTTCGCAGCAAGGTGAAAAGGCCATGGAAGCAGGAAGAAAAGGCTTCATCAAATTGATTTTCAAACATTTGGAAATCGAATAAAAATATTGTAACTTTGCAGTGGAAATAGTTCCAAAATAACCCTTAACTGTCATCAATATCATGAAAGACACGAAAGAAAATCCCGTCCTGAGCGCCGACCTCAGCAATGAGGTCCAGGACTTCCTCCTGGCGCACTATGAGATCCGCTACAACACCCTGACCGCCCTGCCCGAGTTCCGCAAGAAGGACAGCGGTGAGGCATTCAGGGTGCTGGGCAAACGCGAACTGAACACCTTATTTATTATGATGCAGGCGGAGGACATCGAGTGCACCGAGGCCGACGTGAAGCGCTTCCTCAACAGCGACTTCATCCCCGACCATCATCCCATGCTCCACTACATGGAGTCGCTGCCCGAATGGGACGGCCAGGACCGTGTCACTCCCCTCGCCCACCGCATCTCGCAGAGCCTGACCTTCCTCAACGGCTTCCATCGCTGGATGCTGGGCATGGCATCGCAGTGGATGGGTCGTGCCGAACTGTGTGCCAATGCCCTGGTTCCCATCCTTGTGAGCCAGGAGCAGGGCCTGGGCAAGAGTACTTTCTGTCGTTCGCTGCTGCCTCCCGAACTGGAGTTCTACTACACCGACTCGCTGGATGTGACCCGTGGCAACCACGTAGAACAGCGTCTGGGCACCATGGCGCTGATCAACCTGGATGAGTTTGACCGGATCGGCGAATCCAGGATGGCCAAGCTGAAGAACGTCACGCAGATGAAGACCTGCCAGTACCGCCGTCTCTACACCAACCAGTTCGTGATGCTGCCTCGCATGGCATCCTTCATCGGCACGAGCAACAGCAACCAGATCCTCTGGGACCCCACCGGCAGCCGTCGCTTCCTCTGCGTCAACGTGGAGAAGAAGATTGACAACTCTCCCATCGACCATGCCCAGCTCTATGCCCAGCTCAAGGACGAACTCCTTCGCGGCGAGCGCTGCTACCTCACCCACGATGAGGAGCGCGAGGTGGAGCAGGACAACCTCAGTTTCTACCACGTACAGCCCGAGGAGGACGTATTCCGCCAGTGCTATCGCCTCCCCGAAAGCGACGAGCCTTGCCAGGAACTCTCCGCCATGACCATCTTCACCCGCCTCCAGCGCCACAATCCCACGGCAATGCGTGCCTCCAATCCCCAGAAGTTCGGCCACACCCTGCTGCAGATGGGCGTGAAACGGGTACACAACCGCGAAGGCAATCTCTACCAGGTAGTTGCAGTGTAAAAAACACTGCAACCACCCTCCTGCCCCCTCCTCATGGGGGCTTTTTTGTGATATTCTAAAATAGGGTGTCCAATTTGTTGTACCTTGTTTTCAACTGTTTTTTAGAAAATTTTCTATAACTACTTGATAGACCTTTGTTTCGTGAATGTCGTTCAAAAACTTTATGGATTTTGAGAACAACAAATTGGACACCCTAATTCTAAAATATAATATTTGAACGCAGAGACGCAAAGGCGCAAAGTTTTTAAGCAGTTAAGACTCAACAAGAAATAAAAATAATCTTTGCGTCTCAGTGTCTTTGCGTTCAATTAAGAGATATGACTTTTTGTGAAACTGTGAAACTACAAAATCAAACTTTTTTTCGCAGGAAAATTTGGTGGTCTTGATAAAAAGTCGTTACTTTGGCAACCGAAATGCGGAGCGACCTCATAACCTCATAACCTCATAACCTAACAACCTCATAACCTCAACACAACATGGACAAGCACACCTGCCATTACGACCTCTATCACAATCCTTCCGCCTCTCCCAAAGGCGAAAAGTACATGCATGCCCGCCTGGCCGACAATGGCAAGGTGAGCATGGAGAACATGCTGGAACTGCTCTCCAGACGCACCAAGCTGGACGCCCCGTCGCTGCGGGCCGTACTGGAGAACTTCACCGATATCGTGTCCGACGAACTGGCTCAGGGGAAATTCGTGCAGATAGCCGGCCTTGGAGGCTTCCAGATGACGCTGAGCTGCCCGGATCACATCAAGACCCCAGAAGACGTGAGGGGTGGCAGCATTGGCGTGAAGAGTGTGGAATACCGGCCCGACAAGCAACTGCTGAAGGATCTGCGCCGGATCACCATCTTCCGCCGCACCAGGTACAAGAAGAACCTGAACGATGACTGGCAACTGGTCCTCGACACCGTGCGCCAGTACTTCGCCGATCCCGAAAACAAAGGGAAGGCCATCTCCACCAAGATCCTCTCCAGTCGCCTGGACCTGACCGCCAAGCGTGCCAGCGAGCGCTTGCACGAACTGGTGGCCCAGGGCATACTCATCAATCCATCCACCGACCCGCACCACCCCATGTACCTGGCAGGGCCGAAGCTGCAGGGATAGCCCCCCCTGTACAAAAACATTTACTTTCGGCCTATACCTATGTAACTCCTCCGCAACCATTCAGCAAAGAAGAAGTCTTCAAGACGGAAGCCTTGCTCTGCACGCATCACGATAGACTTATCTATCAGAGCATTGAGTGCCGTCTGCAGCGAACTGGCAGAAGGGAGACTGTGTTTCTTTATAAATGCACCGGAAGTGACGTTCATGGCAAGTCCTTCGCTGGCAATGGCAATAAGAACCTGCTTCTGCTTTACAGGAAGCATGGAGAGCGTTGACTCGTATGACACCTCCTGCAAGCGAAGTATGGAGTCTACGGCATGAGGAACATAGTCAGGCGTACAGGTGTCGCCTTGGTTTGTCATACTGAAGAGTTCGTTCATCAGCATGTGGACAAACCATGTGTAGCCTTCATATTTCTCATACACCAGACGCACCACTTCTGCTTCAACACTTTTCCCGCGCTCCGAGAACATTCGGGTGGCAAAACACGTGTAGGTATCTACGGGAATAGGTGCAAGTCCCATGCTAATTGCACTCTGATAGAAAGGCTTGGCTGGAGAGTTGAACATATTCGACATGGTGTGACGCTTGCTGCCGGAAAAGATAAAGGAGGTATTGCCGCAGCGCTGGATGTGGGTGCGAAGCAGTGCCTCTATGTTATTCTCGGTGTATTCTCCTATCTGTTGAAACTCGTCGATAGCAACAAGGCATGGCTTGTCGGCAGATTCGAGATAGGCGAATATCTCAGAGAGGGTGGTCTGAGGGGAGTGTATCTCTCCGACTCCGACATGGAAGGTGGATTCACCTGTCATGCTGTCAATGGAGTAGCCTACGCGGAGCGACTGCATCATAGCGAAAAACTTCTCAAGGAATCGTGAACTCTTTGATTTCAGTGACTGATAGACTTCATTACTGAACACCTGTACAAAGTCGGCAAGTGATGACGTGGCATAGAGATCCACATAGAATGTGTAATATGTGGATGCTATCTCTTCCTGCTTGAAAAGATGGTGTATCAGTCCACTCTTGCCAAGGCGTCGGTGAGATATAACGGCAACGTTTCGACCATTGTAGACTTGTTTCACCAGCGTCCGCGTTTCCTCATCTCTGTCACAAAACAGTTCCTCTGGAATATCCTTTCCAAGCACGAAAGGGTTTGAGTATAAGAAGTTTACCATTTTATTGCTTTTTAGATTATTGCTTTTCCAATAATTTAATCACAAAAGTACAATAATTATTTGTTTGCGCAAAGAAAAACAAACAATTATTTATAGGAACTAAGTTATTTGCCAAAGTTTTGGGACAAGGTGAGCCCCCCCCTTCTCCATCAGATTGCAGCTTAACGTTTGTGAAAGTGTGAAACTGTGCGCTCAGCGAGCTTGCCTCGACTTTTGCCAACGGGACAAAAGTAGTTAACAGCGAAGTCTGCATAAGAATTCACCTTACACTTTAGAGAATCAAAATTGTAGCTAAGAATGAAGCTTAGTTTTATGCTGACTTCACTGCTAAGTGGAAGCATTGTTAACCCCACTTTGACTTAGTTCTCTATTTCTTTCCACCCAATCAACGAGTTACGTTTCTGGGCTTGTCTTACTGGGTACTACAAAGTTTTCGTCTCTTCTTGAATGGCATCGGTTTATAATTTAGTCGTTGGTATATGTCTGCAGCAGCTTTTGTCGGTTCGCTGCATTGCCTGAGTTGTATCCTCTCGCCCAGGGCGTTGACAGCTTCGGTTGTTATGGCTTTCTGCGTTGATAGCCTTCGGACTATTTCCGTCCAGTAGCATTTCTCGCCTGTCTGCTTGAGCTTGTAGCGTATGGTGTTGACTCAGACTAAACGCATTATAATTTGATACTATTACAGGTGCGAAACACCTCTTAAGTACAAGTGTTCCACTATCGATCCTACGTTATGAATAATTAACATAACCACCTGATAATAAGCAATATAAAGCTTGCGTATATTGTTT
>JAZRVZ010000192.1:0-2310 GCA_045599425.1 Bacteroidaceae bacterium
ACCGAGCCCAAGTACGGCTACCACCAGAGCCTGTTCCCCATCGTTCAGGGCTGTACGTACAAGGACCTTCGTGCGCAGTCGGCTGAATTCGTGGCCAGCAAGGAATGTGAGGGCAATGCCATCGGTGGACTGGCCGTAGGAGAGCCGGCTGAAGTCATGTATGAGATGATTGAGGTGGTCAACGGCATCCTGCCCAAGGACAAGCCTCGTTACCTGATGGGTGTCGGCACGCCCCTGAATCTCCTGGAGGCCATTGAGCGCGGCGTGGACATGTTCGACTGTGTCATGCCATCCCGCAACGGACGTAACGCCATGCTGTTCACCAGCGAGGGCATCATGAACATGCGAAACCGCAAATGGGCCGACGATTTCTCGCCGCTGGATCCCTTCGGCACAGCCAGCGTGGACACATTCTACTCCAAGGCATACGTGCATCACCTCTTCAAGTGCCAGGAACTGCTTGCCATGGAGATTGCCACCATTCACAACCTCGCCTTCTACCTCTGGCTGGTGGGCGAGGCACGCAAGCATATCATCGCCGGCGACTTCTCAACATGGAAGACACGGATGGCTGCAAAAGTAGCAAACAGACTGTAATGGAAGAACTGGAACAACACATAGACACACAGCAGCAGGAACTGTCGGTATCCGGAAGCATCTCGGAAACTGCCACGCAGTCGGCGGAGGCAGAGTACGTGGATAAGCCTGAGGCTAATTCTGAGGCTGAGACCAATCTTGAGGCGGAGTCTGAAGTAAAGCCTGAGGCAGAGGCCAATTCTGAGGCTGACGCAGAGGATAAGGCGGAGTCCAATTCTGAGGCTGAGCCAAAGTCAGCGAAGAAGGGGCGGAAATGGCATTTTCCGAGGATTCTTTCCCGGCTTGACCGATACATCATAGGGAAGTTCCTGGGCACATACTTCTTCTCCATCATCCTGATCATCAGTATCGCGGTGGTCTTTGACTATAACGAGAATATCGACAAGTTCACCACCAACCAGGCGCCGTGGCATGACATCATCTATGTCTACTACCTGAACTTCATTCCCTACTACATCAACCTGTTCAGTTCGCTCTTCATTTTCCTGGCCGTCATCTTCTTCACCACGAAGCTGGCTGGCAACAGTGAAATCATTGCCATGCAGGCCGCAGGCGTAAGGTTCAGCAGAATCCTGCGTCCCTACATGATCTCTGCCACGCTCATTGCAGGAATCAACTACTACCTCTCAACCGATGTCATCCCACGCGGCAGTGTCAAGCGACTGCAGTTTGAGAACCAGTACAAGCGCAAGGTTCCATTGCCCACTTTCTCGGACAACGTCCAGTTGCAGGTAGACACCGGCGTCATTGCCCTCATTGAACACTTCGACGGAAACACAAAGACCGGCTATCACTTTCATCTGGACAAATTCAGGAACAAGAAGCTGATATCGACTCTTACAGCCCGTTCCGTGACCTACGACACACTTTCCAACCAGAAGTACCACTGGTCCATGCGTGATGTGACCATCCGTGACATGAATACCAATCGCGAAATTATCAGGCACCATGCCAGGATGGACACCACCGTGACCATGGAGCCGCGCGATTTCCTGTCAAACGCCAAGATGGAGCAAACCATGACGAGCAGCGAACTGCTGGAATACATCGAAAAGCTGCGAATACGCGGAACAGGCAATGTTGCCGCCTACGAGATTGAGTACCACAAGCGTATTGCCGAACCCTTTGCCTGCTTCATCCTCTCTGTAATCGGACTTGCCCTGGCATCCAAGAAACGCAAGAATGGCATGGGCCTGGCATTAGGTGTGGGACTGGGACTCAGTGCCATCTACATCCTGTTCCAGACTGTCTCGGCCACGTTCAGCATCAATGCCGGACTTAGCCCCATCATTGCCGTATGGCTGCCCAACACCGTGTTCTTCTTCATTGCCGCCTACCTCTATCACAGGGCTCCGAAATAGCCCGCTCCCCGCGTTAATATTAATGGCGGCCTGGCCGGCGCCATAAGATCATAACCCAATAAACCCTATATCACATAAATGGATTTCTACGATTTAGACCTAAGCGATAACGTACTCGACGCACTTGATGCAATGAACTTCCAGGACTGCACCCCCATTCAGGAGCATGCCATTCCACCCATCCTGGAAGGACGGGACATCATTGGCGTGGCACAGACTGGAACCGGCAAGACGGCGGCCTACCTGCTGCCCATACTCAGTCTGCTGGACGACGGCGGGTTCCCCAAGGATGCCATCAACTGTGTCATCATGTCCCCCACACGCGAACTGGCCCAGCAGATTGACCAGGCCA
>JAZRVZ010000193.1:0-11690 GCA_045599425.1 Bacteroidaceae bacterium
GGTCCGTGGTACCTACCAGGTAGCCCGTGATACGCTGCAGGCGGTCAATGTTGTGGCTGTCGCACTTGGGGCAGACCTCCAGGTTCTTCTCGGCATTCTCCGCACCGCAGTCCATGCAGCGGTTGCGCGTGTGGTTCACGCTGCCGTAGCCCATGTTGTACTTGTCCATCATGTCCACGATGCGCATCACCACCTCGGGGTTGTGCGTGGCATCGCCGTCAATCTCCACGTAGAAGATGTGTCCGCCGCGGGTCAGGTCGTGATAGGGAGCCTCGATCTCTGCCTTGTGACGGGCCGAGCACTTGTAGTAGACAGGTACGTGGTTGGAGTTGGTGTAGTAGTCGCGGTCGGTGATGCCGGGCAGGACGCCATACTTCTTCTTGTCACCGCGTGTGAAGCGGCCGGAGAGGCCCTCGGCGGGCGTGGCCAGCACGGAGTAGTTGTGCTGGTACTTCTCGCTGAACTCGTTGGCACGGTCGCGCATGTAGGTGATGATCCTGATACCCAGCTCCTGGGCCTCCTCGCTCTCACCGTGGTGCTTGCCCACGAGGGCCACGAGGCACTCGGCCAGACCGATGAATCCGATACCCAGGGTACCCTGGTTGATGACACTCTCGATGGTGTCGTTGGGCCCCAGCTTCTCGCTGCCCAGCCAGAGCGAGCTCATCACCAGCGGGAACTGCTTGGCGAAGGCCGTCTTCTGGAACTGCATGCGGTCGTGCAGCTGCTGTGCGGTGACCTGCAGCATGTTGTCCAGCTTGGCAAAGAAGGCATCGATGCGCTGCTGCTGATCCTGGATGTCCTTGCACTCCAGGGCCAGACCCACGATGTTGATGGTGGAGAAGGAGAGGTTGCCGCGACCGATGGAGGTCTTGGGTCCGAAGCGGTTCTCGAAGACACGCGTACGGCAGCCCATCGTGGCACACTCGTGCTCGTAGCGCTTGGGGTCGTTGATGTCCCAGGCATCGTTCTGGTTGTAGCTGGCATCCAGGTTGATGAAGTTGGGGAAGAAACGGCGGGCCGTCACCTGGCAGGCATACTTGTAGAGGTCGTAGTTGCGGTCCTCGGGCAGGTAGCTCACGCCGCGCTTCTTCTTCCAGATCTGGATGGGGAAGATGGCCGTCTGACCGCCACCCACGCCCTCGTAGGTCGAGCGCAGCAGCTCGCGGATGATGCAACGGCCCTCGGCCGAGGTGTCGGTACCATAGTTGATACTGCTGAATACCACCTGGTTACCACCACGGCTGTGGATGGTGTTCATGTTGTGGATGAAGGCCTCCATGGCCTGGTGCACGCGACCCACGGTCTTGTTGATGGCATGCTGCTTCAGGCGCTCCTTGCCCTCCAGACCGTTCAGCGAGAGGTTCAGGTAGTCGTCGATGTGATCCTCGTAGAGGTCGCTCAGGTCCTCGCCGGTGAGCCTCTCCAGTTCCTTTACCTCTTCTATATAAGAGGAACGCACGTAGGGAGCCAGGTAGAAGTCGAAGGCAGGGATGGCCTGGCCGCCGTGCATCTCGTTCTGGGCCGTCTCCATGCTGATGCAGCCCATGATGCTGGCCGTCTCAATGCGCTTGGCGGGACGGCTCTCACCGTGACCGGCACGGAAACCGCCCTGCAGGATGTGATCCAGGGGGTGCTGCACGCAGGTCAGCGACTTGGTGGGATAGTAGTCCTTGTCATGGATGTGCAGCAGGTTCTGGCGCACGGCCTCGCGGGCATCCTCGCTCAGCAGGTAGTCGTCCACGAAGGGCTTGGTGGTCTCGCTGGAGAACTTCATCATCATGCCGGCAGGCGTGTCGGCGTTCATGTTGGCGTTCTCACGGGTCACGTCATTGCTCTTGATGTTGATGATCTCCAGGAAGATGTCACGCGTCTTGGCCTTACGGGCCACACTGCGCTGATTGCGGTACTTGATGTAGGTCTTGGCTACATCCTTGCGGGAACTCTTCATCAGCTCCATCTCCACCATGTCCTGAATCTCCTCCACGGTCATCTGCGCCTTGCCCTTCATGGCAATGCGCTCGGCAATGGAGTTGATGAGCTGGGGATCGTCGCCCTCATCGGTGGTGAGCATGGCCTTGCGGATGGCCGAGGCGATCTTCTCCTCATTGAAGCCGACGATGCGGCCGTCTCTCTTGACTACTGTCTGTATCATTTTGTTGTAAATTAGCAGGTTAATTCCGGACAGCAAAAAGGCTGTGCGCAAACACTCTTTTCACCTTGCCCAAAAACAATGCAAAGATACGCCAAAAAGCGGAAACAGACAAATTTTCAGAGCACAAAACATGCCCGTTTTGGATATTTTTTTTCGGCCGTATTTTGAAAAGTTTCCCACTTTTATCAAAGCACAAGCTAATTATCAACAACTTGCACTTTTAAGTTAAAGTAAAAGTTTCCCAAAAGATAAATCACATGCATAGCACGCCTCAACCCTTTCCGTTCATTTCACCTACCAGGGCAAGCAGCACCTTCCTTCACGAAAACAAGCTCCATCACGCGCTCCCGGGCTTGCTCCTGGTGCACTTTTGGGGGGCTGGTGCACTTTTTAGTGCACTTTTTCGGCCAAATTCACAATTTTATCAACTTGATTATCAATCCGTTCAATACATTTGGTGCACTTTTTCGCTTTTTTCTTTATAACTCTTTATAACGCGTACGGGTAGTAAAGGTTTATGTATAGAAATACCCAAAAAGTGCACTAAAGACATCTAAACATCTGTATTCCTGCATGTTAGAAAGCCGAATTATCCTCAAAAAGTGCACCAAGGCGTCAGAGACGCCAAAATCACTTACCGTCGAGGAAGCAAGACCAAGGCCAACTACCCGGAAAGAGTTGGCTCCACTTGATGAACTCCTGCACAGGATCAGGCGATGTCCGCCGCAGGATTTGGCAAAGTCCGCCGCAGGACTTCCATCGGCTCCGGCAGACACTGGAGTCGCGAATCGCGACACCGGTTTTGCGTCCGCCCCGGATTTACTCAAAAAAAACAGGGGAATCGCTATGCGTTCTCAGGATTTTTTCGTAACTTTGCATTCGTAACCATAAACAATGTACGCACATGAGTGAATCAGAGAATAACAACGCCGGAAATCCCATGGGAAAGGGTACTGCCAGGATACTGGCCATCATCATGGGCATCCTGCTCATTGCCGTCCTGGCCGGATGGTTCGTATCCTACCGCAAGCAGGACGCACAGAACGCCGAGAAACTGGCCGAGGTGGAGCAGCTGCGCCAGCTGGCCGAGATGGACAAGGCCGAGATGGAGAACGAGTACTCCAACTTCGCAGCCCAGTACAATGAGCTGAAGATGCAGATCAACAACGACTCCCTGGTGGCCCAGCTCGAGGCCGAGCAGCGCCGCAGCGAGGAGCTGCTGGCCGAACTGCAGCGCACCAAGTCCAGCGATGCCAAGGAGATCATGCGCCTAAAGAAGGAGCTGGCCACCCTGCGTGCCATCCTGAAGGACTTCGTGCACCAGGTTGACTCCCTCCAGCGCCTCAACGAGGCCCTGACCCATGAGAACCAGAACCTGCGTGATGCCAACCAGCAACAGCAGCAGCACATCACCAGCCTCAACACCGAGCGCGAGGCCCTGACCGAGAAGGTGAACATCGCCGCCCAGCTTGACGCCACCGGCATACATGCCCAGGGCAACAACAAGAAGGGCAAGGCCACCGAGAAGATCAAGGACGTGAAGAAACTGGTCGTTTCCTTCAGCATCAGCCGCAACGTGACCGCCCAGGCCGGCAACCGCAGCATCTACATCCGCATCATGACACCCACGGGCGAGGTACTGACCCACGGCGGCAGCTTCCCCTACCAGAACCGCAACCTGGAATACTCCATCCGCAAGGACATCGAGTACACGGGTGAGGAGACTCCCGTCACCGTCTACTGGGACGTGGCCGAGGCACTCTCCGCCGGCACCTACCGTGCCGACATCTTTGCCGACGGCAACAACATAGGATCCACCTCATTCAGCTTCAGGTAAGCCGGGGAGGCAGGAAAAACAACCCAAGAGCACATCACAAGAAACAACTCTACTAACCAACACAAGACATGGAAGCAGTATTCAGTTACATCATCAACCTGGGAGCAGCGGTCATGATGCCCGTCATCTTCACCATACTGGGTCTTTGCATCGGCATCAAGTTCAGCAAGGCCCTCAAGAGCGGCCTTTGCGTCGGCGTGGGCTTCGTGGGCCTCGGCGTCATCACCGGCCTGCTGGTAGACAGCATGACACCCGCCCTGAGCAGCATGGTCGAGATCTACGACCTTGAGCTCAAGGTATTCGACATGGGCTGGCCTGCCGCAGCCTCGGTAGCCTACAACACCTCCGTCGGTGCCTTCATCATCCCCGTCTGCCTGGGTGTCAACCTCGTCCTGCTTCTGCTGGGCTGCACACGCACCGTCAACATCGACCTCTGGAACTACTGGCACTTTGCCTTCATCGGCGCCGTCATCTACTTCATGACCGGCAGCATCGCATGGGGCTTCTTCGCCGCCATCATCTGCTACATCATCACCCTGGTCCTGGCCGACCTTACCGCCAGGAAGTTCCAGGGCTTCTACCAGAACGTGGAGGGCATCAGCATTCCCCAGCCCTTCGTGCAGGGATTCATGCCCATCGCCATTGCCGTGAACAAGCTGCTGGACTATGTGCCCGGTATCAACAAGGTCAACATCGACGCCGAGGGCATGAAGAAGAAGCTCGGCCTGCTGGGCGATCCCCTCTTCCTCGGCATCCTCGTGGGTTGCGGCATCGGCTGCCTGGCCTGCCGCAGCTGGGATGAGATCGTCGAGAAGATTCCCTCCATCCTCGGCCTGGGCATCAAGATGGGTGCCGTCATGGAACTGATTCCCCGCATCACGGGTCTCTTCATCGAGGGTCTGAAGCCCATCAGCGAGGCTACCCGCGAACTGATTGCCAGGAAGTTCGGTGAGAAGAAGGAGTTCTACATCGGTATGTCACCCGCCCTGGTCATCGGTCATCCCACCACCCTCGTGGCTTCCATCCTCCTCATCCCCGTGACCCTCGTGCTGGCAGCCAAGCTGCCCGGCAACATGTTCCTGCCCCTGGCATCGCTGGCCGGCATGTTCTACGTGTTCGTGATGGTGCTGCCCTACACCAAGGGCAACGTGCTCCGTTCCTTCATCGTGGGCCTGGTGGTGCTGATCATCGGACTCTACTTCGTGACCTGGATGGCAGGCGACTTCACCTCTGCCGCCCACGACGTAGCCCTGGCTCATCCCGATGACAAGGCTGTCCGCGTACCCGACGGATTCCAGGCCGGTTCGCTCGACTTTTCCTCATCTCCCATCGCCTTCGCCATCTACTCGGCCATGAAGTACCTGGAATACATCGGTGCAGGCATCCTCACGCTCGGCACCCTCGCCCTCGTTGCATGGAACCGCAAGCGTATCAACAAGTAACACAGAAACATAACATAACAATGAAGAAGATACTCACCCCCGCAGCCCTTGCTGCACTTTTCACCTTCGGGTTTCCACTCGCCTCGGGCACTGCCCATGCCCAGGAGGCCGACCGTGTCGTGGGCAACCAGCACGTCAGGTTCCAGACGGCCTGCCATCCCAAGGATGTCATGACATACGACACCAAGACCCTGCGCGAGCGCTTCGTGATGGAGAAGGTGATGTCACCCGACTCCATCCTCCTGACCTACAGCCACTACGACCGATTCATCTTCGGCGGCGCCTGCCCCGTGAACAAGACCCTCAGGCTGGAGAACTTCTGGGAACTGGGCCTCGACGTGGATACCAGCATCAAGGAGAAGTACTTCCTGTACAACCGTGAGATCGGCATCGTGAACTGCGGTCTGGGCGATGGTTTCGTCATCGTGGACGGCAAGGAGTATGCCCTCTCTCCCAAGGAGGCCCTCTACATCGGTCGCGGCCACATGCAGGACAAGAAGGGCAACTGGGTGGACGTGAACAAGACCGTGGAGTTCCGCTCGAAGGACGCCTCCAAGCCCGCCAAGTTCTACCTGAACTCGGCCACCGCACACACCCACTACAAGACCCAGTGGATCACGCTGGACGGACGCAAGGGCTCGCTGAAGGCTGCCGTATGGGGACCCGTGGGTACCACCGAGGAGGCCAACAACCGCACCGTCTACAAGCTCATCGTCAACGATGTCCTGGGGGAGGGTCCCTGCCAGCTTCAGCTTGGCCTGACCCAGCTCAACCCCGGTGCCGTATGGAACACCATGCCCCCTCACACCCACGGCCGCCGCATCGAGGCCTACTACTACTTCAACCTGCCTGAGGACCAGACCATCTCACACGTCATGGGACAGCCCCAGGAGACCCGCAACGTATGGCTGCACAACGAGCAGGCCATCATGTCGCCCGAGTGGTCCATCCATGCCGCTGCCGGCACCTACTACTATACCTTCATCTGGGGCATGGCCGGCGAGAACCTCTTCTACAACGACAAGGACAACATCCCCGTCATTGACATCCGGTAGGCACTGCCGGGAGCCACGGGTTCAGAGATTAGGCGTATTTATACCTTATTAAATAAAAATTAAGACGCAAGGTACAACCTACTTGCGTCTTTTTTTGTACCTTTGCACAAAATAGTCCCCTTCAGCATGAATTGGGGGAAAGACAAACAGATCATCACACAGACAACACATGACAGGTCTCAATAGCCAACAAGTCGAGGAGAGCCGCCGCACACACGGCAGCAACACCTTCACACCGCCCCGGCGCACCCCGCTCTGGAAACTCTTCCTGGAGAAATTCGACGACCCCATCATCAGGATCCTGCTGGTGGCATGGGTGCTCTCCATCGTCATCGCCTGCATCCATTGCTGGATTCAGGGCGAGGGCTTTGGCGTCTTCCTGGAACCCCTCGGAATCCTGGTAGCCGTGCTGCTGGCCACCGGCATAGGATTCTGGTTCGAGGTGAAGGCCGCCAAGGACTTTGACATTCTGAACCAGGTCAATGACGAGATACTGGTCACGGTCATCCGCGACGGCAAGGTGGGTCAGATACCGCGCCAGGACATCGTGGTCGGCGACATCGTACTGCTCAACACGGGCGACGAGATTCCGGCCGACGGAAACCTGCTTGACGCCACCAACCTCAACGTCAACGAGTCCACCCTCACCGGCGAGCTCATGGTCAACAAGTCCGCCGATCCCGCCCATCTCGACCCCGAGGCCACCTACCCCACCAACCGTGTCCTGCGCGGCACCAGCATCATGAACGGCCACGGCACCATGCAGGTCGATGCCGTGGGCGACCATACCGAGTACGGCAGCGTCTATGCCGGCTCGCAGATTGACAACGGCGTGGAGACCCCGCTCCAGACCAAGCTCAACAAGCTGGCCAGGCAGATCAGCATGGCCGGCTATTCCGCCGCCGCCCTCTGCTTCATCATCCTTACCCTCAAACTCCTGTGGAACACCTTCTACGGTCCCGACACTGTTTCCGGGGCAGGCACTTCGGGCATTCTTCCTGCATCAGACACTGACGCATGGGACATCATCGGGCACATCCTCAACTACTTCATGGCTGCCGTCACCCTGATCGTCATGGCCGTTCCCGAGGGCCTGCCGATGAGCGTCACCCTGAGCCTGGCCCTCAGTATGCGCCGCATGCTCCGCAGCAGCAACCTCGCCCGCAAGATGCACGCCTGCGAGACGATGGGCGCCGCCACCGTCATCTGTACCGACAAGACCGGCACCCTCACCCAGAACCGCATGACCGTCATGGAGATGCGGCTTACCGGAAACGAGGCGCTGCTCTTCGAGAACATCGCCACCAACAGCACCGCACATCTGGAGGGCGACCGCCCCTTAGGCAATCCCACAGAGGGGGCCCTCCTGCTCTGGATGCACAGGCAGGGCGGGGACTATCTGGCCATGCGCCAGGCGTGCCCCGTCTCCGTACAGGAACCCTTTGACACGGAGCGCAAATACATGACAACCACCATATTCTCCCCCACCCTGGGCGAGGATGTGAAATACATCAAGGGAGCTCCCGAGGTGGTTCTGGCCATGTGCCAGGAAGGTGTACCCGAGGATGCCAGCGCCCAGCTCCTGGCTTTTCAGGCACAGGCCATGCGCACCCTTGCCTTCGCCTATGCCACAAGTGACAGCATCACGCATTTCCAGGCCATTACAGCCATCAGCGATCCCATTCGCAAGGATGTGCCTGATGCCATAGACACTTGCCACAAAGCCGGCATCGACGTGAAGATTGTCACGGGTGACACCAAGGGAACGGCCTGCGAGATTGCCCGCCAGCTGGGCATGGACACCACAGAGGAAAAGCGCGTGATCACCGGAGCAGACTTTGAGAGCCTGACCGACGAGGAAGCGGCCAGGCGCGTGCAGCAGCTCCAGGTCATCTGTCGGGCCCGGCCTGCGGACAAGCAGCGCCTCGTCCGTCTGCTGCAGGAGCAGGGCGAGGTGGTAGCCGTGACCGGCGACGGTACCAATGACGCTCCGGCCCTCAATGCGGCACACGTGGGCCTCTCCATGGGCGATGGCACCGAGGTGGCCAAGGAGGCCAGTGACATCACCATCCTGGACAACTCCTTCACCAGCATCACCAAGGCCGTGATGTGGGGCCGCTCCCTCTACCAGAACATCCAGCGCTTCCTGCTCTTCCAGCTCACCATCAACGTGGCCGCCTGCCTTGTCGAGATGGTCGGCAGCATCATGGGACAGGAGTCGCCCCTCACCATCACCCAGATGCTCTGGGTCAACCTCATCATGGACACCTTCGCCGCCGGTGCCCTTGCCTCCCTGCCCCCCAATCCCAGGGTCATGGACGACAAGCCCCGGTCCACCAGCGAGAGCATCATCTCCCGCCACATGGCCAACTGGATCTTCATCGTTGGCGGTGCCTTCTTCGTGGTACTCATCGCCATGCTTGCCTTCTACTATTTCTTCAGCGTGCAGGATGGCAGCATTGTCCTGAGCCAGAACCACGAGCACGTCCTGAGCGACCACGAGCAGAGCCTCTTCTTCACCACCTTCGTCCTGATGCAGTGGTGGAACCTCTTCAATGCACGTGCCTTCCAGACCGGCAAGATGGGCTTCGAGGGCCTCCGGCAATGTCCCGCCTTCCTGGCCGTATCGGCTGCGATTCTCATCGGACAGGTTCTCATTGTGGAGTTCGGTGGCACGATGTTCAGCGTGGAGCCCCTCTCCGCCACGGAATGGCTCCTGCTCATCCTGCTCACCTCCCCCGTCTTCCTCGTGGGCATCATCTACAGATACATTAAATACAAGAAATAAATGTCAAAAGGAAAACTGGCAAAATTTGCCGAAATGGCACAGAATCCCCTCGTGGTGGAATGTCCCTTCAACACGATAAAGGAAGACACGCCCTTCGAACTGAAGGGTCGCTGGCACGAGGACTTCTTCCACAACCAGAACCCCATCGTCCTGGAACTGGGCTGCGGACGCGGCGAGTACACCGTGGGCCTTGGCCGGCTCTATCCCGGCAAGAACTTCATCGGTGTGGACATCAAGGGATCACGCATGTGGACCGGTGCCACGGACGCCCTGCAGAGCGGCATGACCAACGTGGGCTTCCTGCGCACCAACATCGAGTTCATCCAGCGCTTCTTCGCTCCTGGCGAGGTCAGCGAGATCTGGCTCACCTTTTCCGACCCACAGATGAAGAAGGCCACCAAGCGCCTCTCCTCCACCTTCTTCCTGCAGCGCTACCGCCAGTTCATGCAGGAAGGCGGACTCATCCACCTGAAGACCGATTCCAATTTCCTCTTCACCTACACCGAGGAGATGCTCAAGGCCAACCACATCCCCGTCGAGGTCTGCACCCGCAGCCTCTACAATACCGATCCCGCCCGGGGCGGCGCAGCAGAGGACGACGGAAATCTCCGCGAGGCCCGCTCGTTCCAGACCTACTACGAGGGCATGTGGCGCGGACGGGGCATTGACATCAAGTACCTCCGCTTCCACCTTCCCCTCACAGGCGAGCTCGTGGAGCCCGACGTGGAGATCCCCCTCGACGAATACCGCAGCTATAGTCGCGAGAAACGTTCCAGCCTGGAAGTCAGCAAGTAACAACAATCAACACGAGCAGCATTCCATGCCGTTCGTAACAACAATCCACACGGACAGCACGCTCTGCCGTTCATATCAGAGTCGATCTAATCGACGAACCCAAAGACTACACAATGGAAATATACCCTCAACTCATCATGGACGCGCTGGCCACCGTGCGCTACCCCGGAACGGGTAAGAACGTGGTAGAGATGAAAATGGTGGAGGATGACATGCGCATCGCAGGCCTCCACGTCAGTTTTTCCCTGATCTTCGACAAGCCCACCGATCCCTTCATGAAGTCCGTGGTCAAGGCCTGCGAGGCAGCCATCCACGCCTACGTCGCCCCCCAGGTTGAGGTCGAGATCAAGACGAAGTCCCTCCAGGCACCCCGTCCCGACCTGCCCGACCTCCTGCCCGGCGTCCGCAACATCATTGCCGTCAGCAGCGGCAAGGGTGGCGTGGGCAAGAGCACCGTGGCAGCCAACCTGGCCGTGGCCCTCACCAAGCTCGGCCATCGTGTGGGCCTGCTGGACTGCGACATCTTCGGCCCCTCCATGCCCAAGATGTTCCAGGTGGAGGATGCCCGCCCCTACAGCGAGAACATCAATGGCCGGGATCTCATCATGCCCGTCGAGAAGTACGGCATCAAGATGCTCTCCATCGGATTCTTCGTGGATCCCGACCAGGCCACCCTCTGGCGAGGCGGCATGGCCTGCAATGCCCTGAAGCAGCTCATCGGCGATGCAGCCTGGGGCGACCTGGACTACTTCATCCTCGATACCCCTCCCGGCACCTCCGACATCCACCTCACCCTCGTCCAGACCCTCCCCATCACCGGAGCCGTCATCGTCTCCACGCCCCAGCAAGTGGCCCTGGCCGATGCCCGCAAGGGTATCAACATGTACCAGAACGAGAAGGTGGACGTACCCATCCTGGGTCTGGTGGAGAACATGGCCTGGTTCACCCCGGCCCAGCATCCCGAGGAGAAATACTACCTCTTTGGCCGTGAGGGCGTGAAGAACCTTGCCGAGGAGATGCAGGTACCGCTGCTGGGTCAGATACCCGTGGTGCAGGACATCTGTGAGAACGGCGACAACGGCACGCCGGTCGCCCTCGATCCCTCCACCATCACCGGCAATGCCTTCCTTCAGCTCGCTGCCCGCGTAGTCACCCAGACCGACCGCCGCAACCAGGAGAAGGCCCCAACGACCATCGTAGGCATCAAAAAATGACAGGAAACAACCTGAAGTCATATCTGGGTCATCCCATTGCAGCCTTACTGGGCAACCTGCTGTTGCTCTGCATTCTCTATGCCCTGACGCGTCTGGCATTCGTGCTGTGCAACCTGTCCATGTTCAGCGACCACCTCACCCTGGGGTACCTGTGCCAGCTGATGTGGGCGGGACTGCGTTTTGACACCTCAGCCATCCTCTACCTCAATTTCTGGCTCATCCTGGCTTTCCTGCTCCCCTGGCACGGGAAGGACTTTGGGAAGACCAGCCAGCCCACTCCTTCTCACCGGATGACCGACCGGCATGGCTCTTTTCGCCCCAGAGCCAACCTATACTACCGCATCTTGCGATGGATGTATGTGGTTGTCAATTTCACCGGACTGGCCGGCAACCTCTGCGACTGT
>JAZRVZ010000194.1:0-11208 GCA_045599425.1 Bacteroidaceae bacterium
TGGGATGGCGGGAAGATGAACCGCTCTATGCCGCAGGTGCCACCGAGATGATGTTCACCGACAATTTCCAGTTGCTGGCTTCGGCCAAATATAGCAACAATGGCAGCTTCGGCCTGTACGACATGGTCAATCATTACGGTGGTGACAACTTCGGTTCGCTGGCCACCGACAAGCTCCCGGCATGGGGACAGGAATACGCCGGTGGTGTGGGCGAATCTGTCTATCGCAGAAACGGTTACGGTAGCATCAATGCCATACAGAAGCTTGACAGCGTGCGCCAGATCAGGGCCAATGCCGACTATACCTACGACCGCATGACGAGCAGCGGAAGCACGGAGGCGTTCTACTTTACTGGAGGCGGGAACATTCACATCTCCGAGTCCATCCATCCGCTCGCCACGGCACATCGTCCCATGTTCAGTATGAAGTTCGAGAACAATGCCAGCAATCACTACTACGCAGAAAACTTCAGCGTCAAGGCACAGTTCATTAGTAACGAGAACGACGTTTATTCCACTTCTGCTGCGGATGGCCTGTTGGCTATGCAGAGACGGAAATCCACCTCCATCAATCTGTACAATAACTTCTGGAACACTGTCCGCATTGGCAAGAAGAAATTCTCCTTTACCAGCGACATCGGTTTCACACGAACTCCAAGCGTTATGATGACGATGAACAATATTACCCAATCCGGCCAAAGCACCCAGCTCAATACCCGCCACAGCACCTCGCTCCAGATTAAGCTCGGCAAATGGAAGGTGGACATGCCCATCGCACTCGAAGCCAACTACAACTTCATTGAGACGGAACTTGTGAAACCTGAACATGATGACCAAAGCCAACGCATGAATGGTTGGAAGCTCGTTCCTATGGTCAGTCCTTCCACTTCATGGACGTCCAGGGATAAGAAGTTCTATGCATCGATGGGTGTAAGGGCGAAGTTGCTCAACCTCTCCTATCTGTCACACTACGATGACAAACGTACCACGCTCTCCCAACTGTTCGCCGAACCGAATCTGTCCATGCGCTATACCTTCAGCGGTACGTCCGAGATGAACATCAGCAGTGGCTTCAACCATTCGGCCGGCGACATCATGGATCTGCTCACCACGCCCGTACAGACCACCTACCGCAACACGTCCATGGCCTCGGGCGTGATAGGCAAGAGTCGGTCGTGGAGCACCAACCTGCGATACTCCAAGCAGGTGCCATTCAGCTACTTCACCTTCGGGGCAAATGCCGGCTACAGCCAGGGTAAGCGCAATGTGCTGTCGTCGCGCACCGTCAGCCAAACCTCCACGGAGAGTACGGCCCTGTTCCGTGACAGCCATACGCGCTCGGCAAGCGGCTCTGTCAGTGCCTCCAAGAACATCCTGCCCCTCTTCACCAAACTGTCCGGAGAAGCCAGCATGTCGTGGAACAGCAGTGAATACATGATGCAGGACGAGTTTGTAACGTCCTATCACACAGGCTACAACCTGCACCTGCAAGCCGACATCACGCCCATCTCCTGGCTTGAAGTGAATGCCAAGGGCGACTATGGCAAGGATTGGTCGCGCAACAAATCCTCCAACCAGTCCTCCAACAACCTGCGCCTGACGGGTTCGCTGGCCGTATTCCCCATCGCTACCCTCGAGATCCGTGGCAATTACCATTTCATGCACAACATGGTGGAGCCTGGCCAGTACCAGAATGCCTCCATGCTGTCTGCCTCGGTGCAGTACAAGGCCAGACGCGCTATATGGAAACTCACGAGTGACAACCTGCTCAACGTGCGCCAGTACACCCGCACCACCTTCATGGACACCGACCGCTACGTGCATACCACCAATCTCATTGGCCGCACCGTGATGCTGACATGCAAACTGCTGCTGGCAGGAAAGAAATAAAAGAAGTTAGTAATTAGTAAATAAGAAGACCGTTGCAACATCCCGCCCGCCGTCCGTGAGGATAGCGGGCGGTTTAAACGAATCTGGACAATTTGTAATCCCTCTAAGACGACGCATAAAGCGTCTCCCCATACTGCATCCCACAACCGGGATGTATTTTTTTTGAAAATAATCCACTTTAGCACTTAACTTTTTCCTACCTTTGCAGTATATAGAGTAGAAGGATCGGACAAATCCTGACCAACAAGACAGAATGAATCGCAGTGAGTTTGAACAGCATATACCACGATTGCGCCCCCTGATGATAAAGGTGGGGCGTGACTTCTTTGGCAACAAGGATGATGCCGAGGATGTGGCGCAGGACACCCTGGAGCGGCTGTGGAACTACTGCGAACGGCTTGACGCCCAGCGCAATGTAGAGGCGCTGGCGGTGATGGTGGCCAAGAACATCTGCGTGGAGAAGTTTAAGCGACGACAATCCACCACGACCATCCTTCGGCAAACTCAGGACAGGATCGTGAATGAGGCAGCAGATGAAACCTACCGGGCTGATGCAGGGATTACCTCAGAAGAGGCTCAGCAACAGATAAAATCAGCCATCGACACCCTTTCGCCACGCGAGCAGCAACTGGTCCGAAAGCGGTACCTCGAAGATCATTCCGCTGAGGAGATTTCCCAGGAGACAGGCATAGCGAAACCCTCCGTCAAGAGCATGCTCTCGGCGGCTAAAGCAAAACTAAAAAAACGATTACGACGATGAAACAGCACGACATACATAACGACGAAGCTCTCTACCAGCAGATGCTGGCCGAGCTGGCGCCTGGTGCTGAGGAGTATGACAAGCTCATGGCTGAAAGCAGGCATCCGGTTGCACGGAAGCGTCGCACCATACCTTATTATAAATATGTGGCAGCAGCCTGTGTACTTCTGGCTGTAGCAGGAAGCGTACTGCTTTTGCAGCAAAGAGGCGAGGAGCCAGAGAAACAGACAACGGCTCAGATTGAGGAGGAAGTGAATGACAAGCCCAGCCTCCTTCTGGCACAGGAGACTCCTCCCCCACCCATCAAGGCCGAACAGGCTGTGCCAAGCAAGGCTGAGAAGGAACCAGCCAAGGCAGGCAAAACCGAAGCGCCTCATGCTTCGACCACCCATTCCGTTGAGCCTTCCCGTCCCGAACCGGCAGCCGAACCCGTCCTGGCCAGCAACGACGGATACACTGAAGCAGAACTCCAACTGGCACTCCTCGAAGAGATAGAGGACCGCATGGCACAGGCACGAATGCAGGAGGAATACCTGCATCGAGCCGCGATAGAAGAGGTGTACACCCACATCATAGAGAACCCTAATGGACCGCAACTGACATTATGACAATGATTTAAGAACAAATAACGCCCAAACAGAAATACATCATGAAACGCATCCTTCTATCCTTCCTGCTGACTTGCGCAGCGCTTGGCAGCATGGCACAGAACGAGTTGCAAAAGTGCATCGACAATCTGCCACCTGCAAGGTTGGTGGGTACCGACAGCGAACAGGGTCACGACCGACTGGATTCGCTCTACAACCTCCACATCATGACCTACGAGCTGCCCTACCACAGCCATTATGACAAACTGTATGCCGACGGTGTGATAAAGGGCATCCTGCTGGCCTACAACAAGGACCTGTCACTGCACACGGGCGGCTTCTGCTCGTCCAACCAGCTGCGCACATCGAATGCCATCGAGAGCCGCACCATCCAGATGTACTATGGCGAGAATCTCGATCCATTCATCGTAGGCGGCATGGGGCGCAACTATGCTCTGCTGCGCACCAACAGCAAGCAGAATCCCAACTACCGCAGCGTCCACGGCATCGAGTGGTGGCTGGACGTCGACAGACTCATGATACGCTCATTCCGCCTCTTCGGCCCCCTCAGTGCTGAACTCTACCAGAATGCCTTGCGACAGGCAGGCGTAGTGAAGGAGGAAAGCAACTTCGTTGCAGTAGACAACCAAGGGCGCCCCCAACCCCTTCCATTGCTCTCCAACAAAAAAGCGATGCTAGAGGCCATCAAGGTGATGAAAGAAATGTACAAGAACTCAAAGAACGAAAAGGACAATCCCTTCAATCGCGCCATCGTGAGTGCCATCAACGAGCGCATACAAGCCTATCTGATGGTGGATGGAAGCACTGAGGAGAAGATCGAACTCTTCCGCACACTCAGTGACATCCCCGGTTACAAAGTCAAATGGGTGCTGGGCGATCCAAGCAACCAAGATGTGCAGAATTACTTTTCCTTTGATTGGTTGGCAGACAACTATTCCACGCTGTATATCTTCTGTGCCACCTGGGCTCTCCCTGGCGACCCGGAGTGTGTTCAGGTTCACCATGGCCCTGGTGGCTCGACAGAACCACTAAACTTCCTATACATAGTTGTTTGTAATAAATAAACATTAAAAACAAAATCTTTATGAAACGACTCTTTCTGCTGGCACTTGTGTGCCTGCAAGCCCTCGCTATGTCTGCAAAATCAGAGCGACATACATTCGCCATCGAGAATGGAAAGTTCCTGTACGATGGCAAGTCCGTGAACATCTATTCGGGCGAAATGCACTATGCCCGCGTGCCAGCTCCATACTGGCGGCATCGCCTTCGCATGATGAAGGCTATGGGACTCAATGCCGTGGCGACGTACGTGTTCTGGAACTTCCATGAAGTAGCTCCTGGTAAATGGGATTGGACAACGGACGAACACAACCTGCGACAGTATGTCCAGACGGCTCAGGAGGAGGGGCTGATGGTCATTCTGCGCCCCGGTCCCTACTGTTGCGCCGAGTGGGAGTATGGTGGCTATCCCTGGTGGCTGCAACAAGAAAGTGATCTCGTAATCCGTTCCTACAACCGTGCATTTCTCGATTCCTGCAGCGTTTACATCGACCAGTTGGCCTCTCAGGTACGTGATCTGCAGATTACGCACGGTGGCCCCATTATTATGGTGCAAGCCGAAAACGAGTTCGGCTCGTATGTGGCTCAGCGTCCCGACATCCCCCTGGAGGAGCACAAACGCTACAGTGCTGCCATCCGACAGAGGTTGACAGATGCAGGATTCGACATTCCCATGTTCACCAGCGACGGCTCGTGGCTGTTCAAGGGTGGGGCAATAGCTGGCATCCTGCCAACGGCCAATGGCGAGGACAATGTGGAAAACCTGAAGAAGGTGGTTGATGAGTATCACGGAGGTAAAGGCCCGTACATGGTGGCAGAGTTTTATCCTGGTTGGCTCGATCACTGGAAAGAACCCTTCCAGCGCGTGTCCACCGAACGTGTTGTCAACCAGACGAAGAAGTACCTGGACGAGGGTGTGAACTTCAACTACTACATGGTACATGGAGGCACGAACTTCGGCTTTTGGGCAGGAGCTAACTATTCCAACGAGACAAATATACAGCCCGACCTCACCTCCTACGACTACGATGCACCCATCAGCGAAGCCGGTTGGGCCACGGAAAAGTATCTAGGCATTCGCAGCCTGATGAAGAAGTACGTGAAATACGATGTACCCACTGTCCCCGAACAGATTCCTGTAATCCAACTGCCCGATATATATATCAAACGGACGGCAGATGTACTCTCGGAACTGGAAAAGGAGGATCCCGTGCAAGCCGACGAACCAATGAACTTCGAGGACCTGGGACAAGGCTACGGTTACGTGCTTTATCGCCGCCACTTCAATCAACCCATATCGGGTGTGATGCATGCGCCGGGCATTGCCGACTTTGCCACGGTCTATGTAAACGGACGGAAGGTGGGCGAGCTGAACCGCCTTATCGACCTAGACAGCATCCAGGTAGATATCCCCTTCAATAGCACGCTCGACATTCTGGTAGAGAACTTGGGACGTATCAACTACGGTGCCCGCATACAGGACAACCACAAGGGCATCACACGCCCTGTCAGCATCGATGGCAATCAGCTCTCTGGCGGGTGGAGCATGTACCGTATGCCTCTAGCGAACATGCCCGTCGTGTCTACCATGAGCGAAGGCTATCAGACGGGACGTCCTACGTTCTATCACACCACCTTCACGCTGGACCACGTGGGTGACACGTTCCTCGACATGTCCCGCTGGGGCAAGGGAGTCGTTTTTGTCAATGGTCACAACCTGGGGCGTTACTGGAAGGTAGGCCCGCAGCAAACGCTCTATCTGCCAGGTTGCTGGCTGAGGGAGGGCGAGAACGAGATTGTCGTTTTCGAACAATTGAACGCTCACAGGAATTACACCATGGAGAGCACCACCTCCCCCATCCTCGACAAACTGCAAACAGAGGACCTGCCGACGGAATCTGCCGACGAGATCATCAAAAGGCTTACCCGGGAGAATGCCGCCCTGCGCACGCAGATAGCAGAGATGCGAAAGCAATTGGAGGAACCGAAAAGAAGATAAAAGACACGCTGTTAACATGAATTAACACAAATAACTGTTAGGATTTCCCCCTCTGCTCGTATTATAAGTGAGGAGGCGACAGAAATGCCTTGCTCATAAAAACAATTATGACCGAAGATAAATACATAATCGAAGTAAAAAGGTTGCGAGGCCAGATGGTTGCCATTGCTATGCGCTATTTGGGAAATCTTGACGATGCGGAGGACGCTACACAGGATGCCCTGCTCAAATTGTGGGCTATGCACGAAATGCTTCGTGGGCATGAGCTGGAGAGGATTGCCTTTACGATTCTCAAGCGCCTGTGTATAGACAGACTGAGGCAGCGTGAATATCGCAGAGGCGTGCAGACCGTATGCATTGACAACATTGACATTGCGATGGAGGCTGATAATCATCAGGAGACAGAGGAGCGCGAAAGGCAACTGATGGCTGCTGTGGGAAAACTGCCGTCCCGGCAGCGACTGCTCCTACAGATGCGTTATTTGAAGGGTAAGGATGTGCACACTATTGCGCAGATCATCGGCAGCACTGAAGAGAGCATCAACATGGCATTGAGTCGCGCGCGTAACAAGGTCTATCAGCTTATGGCAACTGTGGTGGTTGTGGCATGTATGGTATTCATCCCTATTTGCTGGAAACGGAGCGCGCCACAAGGGGTTGTGGCTGATGTGCCGGTAAAGGTGGATGAAACACATCAGGACGATTCACAAGAGGATGTAGAACCACTGATAAATCCTCAAGCCACCAGCCATGATGTGGCCTGTATTGAACCCAAAGCAAATGCAGAGCAAAAGACGCTGGCAGAGAACAAAGAGTTCACGGATGGAATGCAGTTGCACTATCAGCAAGCAAGAACACATCAGGACGATTCACGAGAGGGTGTGGAACCACAGACAGATTCTCAAGTCAACAGCCATGATATTGCCTGTATTGAACCCAAGGCAAATACAGCAAATGCAGAGCATAAGACGTTGGCGGAGAACAAAGAGTTCACAGATGAAATACAGCTGCACTATCAGCACGTATTATCAGAATCACATCAGCAGACTATGCCAGATGAAGATATGAATCCTGAATTCTATGCACTATGTGCGTATGCTGCCGAACGAGCTGAGGCGCTGTCCAGCGAACTCGTAAGGCAATGTCCAGAAGGGGCAACCCATAAAACGAATGCCACTAAAAAATATGACGATTTATAAATACCATTCTATATGAAAAAGACTGTTATAACCTTATGCTTACTGTTCCTCGCAATAGGCATCTTTGCCCAGGATAGCCTCAGGGAAGAAGACCATCTCAAGTTTATGGGCATTCCTATTTGTGGAGACGTTCAGAGCTTTTCGAGAAAATTGATTGACCGGACAAATGCAACTCCTTCTGGTTATTCGAATGGATTATATTCATTCAAGGGAGAATTTGCGGGTTATAATGCAGACATCCATGTGTGTTATAACAAAAAGAACAAGGAAGTCTATACCGCCTATTCCGTTGTTGACAATAAGGAAAAGGAGAAGGCCATCAGTGTCTACAATGAATTCAAGACGCTTCTGCTTAAGAAATATCCGGATAGCATCACTGAGGAGGATCAAGCCTACGGTTTCGATTCGTTTACCCTCTGGCCAAAGATCAAGCACTCTACCAGAAAATCCGACAAAGATAATGTGTATGGCAAGATTTTCCTGTCTATACAATACAACGAACAGCTGAGGGTATATGGTGTGTTCCTGATCTATGAAGATCGCACGGCCAAGAGTATGAGAGAGGAGTCGAAACTCGCAGATTTCTAAGCGCAATTTCCTCGTCCAAGTAGTTCTGAATCAATAATAATCAATAACTTATGAAAAGACTATTTCTGCTGGCACTTGTGTGCCTGCAAGCCCTCACTATGTCTGCCGATTACCTGCGTGGACGTGTTCTCGATGCCTCCAACGAAGAGGTTCTGCCCGATGTTGAAGTCATATACAAATGTTCGGGCGAAAACTGGTGGTTCTCACAGAAGGCCACTACCGACTCGCTCGGTTGCTTCTTTTTCGATTATGGCCAACATGTCAACGAGACAATGCGGCTCGAAATACGTTTTGAGTACTTTGGCTACCACACACAGAAGAAGAACATGATGCTCCTGGCTGGTCGCGACACCGTGGATATTGGCGACATCCGTCTAGAGCCCTTCGATGAACTGTTGAATGAGGTTACAGTCAAGGGCCGTGTTCGTCGCTTCACGGTGAAGGGCGACACCATTGTGTTCAATCCCGAAGCCTTCCATCTGGAGGAAGGCGAGCGTCTGGGCGAACTCATCAAGCGACTGCCCGGCGTGACGGTGCAGGACGGCAAACTCTTCTGGAACAACCGTCCGCTACGTATGCAGATGAATGGTGAGAACACCCTTTCGGCCGACCTTCTGGCAGAACTGCCCGTAGAGGCTGTAGAGAAGATTGAAACCTACGAGAAGAAGACGGAACTGACAGAACGCACGGGTCACGACGACGGCGAGGGCGAACAGGTACTCAACATAAAGATCAAGGAAGGTTTCCTCGACAAGTTTTACGGCGACGTCCAAGCACAGGGAGCAACGAACCTCGGTTACAAAGGTGGCGGCAAACTGATGCGCCTGAGTACGGACAATCCGCTCATGATAGCCGCGAGTGTTGGCGACAAGTTAACAAACTATACGACCGGTTATAGTTTTGATGGTATCAGCGGTGGTTGGAATGGCGCAGACAGCCGTCAGCAGATCGGTGCCGTGGGCTACCAGCACCTGTGGAGTTCGCCCTACAAGGAGGCAAAGAATCGCAACAACTGGGACGTAACGTTCACTCCCGATCATCTGGATCAAAGTCAAAGCAGTTGGGAACGGCGCGAGGTGTTTGGCGCAGAGGGAGCTACAGCGAGCTACATCAGCAAAGATTCGGAGACCGATTCGCACTCCTTCAAGCTTCCGCTCAACACCAGTTGGTTTGCCAACGTTGGGCCGAAGACCACCATCTCTGGCAATGCCTTGCTGACCTTCAATCGTACATCTAAAGACTCCCATAGCACGCAATCGACCTATGATCCTTCGACAGGCTCAGGACAAGTTCCCTTCGATGGCATACCCGTCAACACCAACGATTCACGCTCGACGAATAACGGCGACAGCTACACGCTCAACTTCTACCAGGGCCTGACACGCTATTACGACCAGGGCAGCCTTTGGGCACAGCTTCGTGCCAACTACACGTCGTCGCAGAATGATTTAATCTTGACGTCCGACTATACTTATCGTGATGCTAACCCCCCTTCCTCCCACGAGGTGCAAAACAACGAGAACGAGGCACGTAATTTCAACGCCCAAGGGCGCTTCGGCTACAACAACTGGCTGACGAAAGCCTTGCAGTTGAAGGTACAATATAACCTGAATTACACCAATAACTTCTATGAAGCTCAGCGTATGCGTGGCGACGGGATTACGCAGCTCCCCGACCTCGCCAACTCTCAACGCCATCGCTATGAGGAGCTCAACAACAACCTGCAGCTGGGTATGGTGGAGAATGTGGGCCAATGGAATCTGACGCAGAATATTGTGCTCAACAATTCTACAGAATGGCTCGACTACACCCGAGGCACCGCCCTCGACACTCTTGCCCGCCGCAACACCCTGCTACCCAACTTCGACCTGAAAGCAAAGTGGAAGGTCACCAAAACCTCCTCGCTCGAAGCCTATCTTGGTTGGTACAAAACAAAGCCAGGTATCTACAGCACCCTTGGTTACGTCGATACCACCAATCCGCTCTACATCGAGATGGGTAATCCCAATCTCCGCAACGGCCAGAGCCTTGGCACTGAGCTAACATACTACATTACCATCCCCCGTGGCGAGCAGAATCTATCCGTCAAGGCCAGCGCCAACAAGAACTATTCGCCCATAGTCACGCTTTACCGCTACAACACAGCGACGGGTGCCTACATCGTCACGAGCGAGAATGGCCGCGGCGGTCACGACGAAAGCCTCGACGTCAAATACGACCGTTCGCTGGGTGGACATTTCCGCATGAATGCCTCTACATCGTTCAGCAATTACATCGCCTACACACTCCCCACATGCATTGACGATGCCCCCATAGCCGACGCCATGGCACAGCATAAGTTTTCGTGGGTTGCCTACCCCAACGTCAGCTACGACGATGAACATTGGAACGTCCGTCTCAGTAGCCGCATCGTCTACACCCGCACAACCTATTCCGACGCCAGCTATCAGAACAGTGCGACGTGGCAATACCATACAGGACTCGACCTCAGGTACAAACTCAAGCATTGGGATTTTAGTCTCAGTCCCAATCTGGGCGGCGGATCTGGTTATCTCACCCCCTTGTTCAACTATCCGCACTGCATTACCAATGCAAGCATAACCTGGAAGTTCCTGAAGAACCATGCCATGCTCACGCTCTCAGCCAACGACATCTTCAACCAGAACAATCAATACAGCGCCTACGTCAACACCCAAGAGCGCTGCGAGTACGGCTCCTCTACACTCCATCACTACGTCAGCCTCGGCTTCACTTACCGCTTTGATGCAAAGGCGAAAAAAAGTAACACCTATTAGCAATTGTAAGCTACGAGAAGTATCATACACATTAAGGTTTAATAATTGATTATGACATGTCACCCCGTCTGCCGTCCGTGAGGATAGCGGGCGGTTTTCAGGAGTGACAACAATTCATTTCAACTTTCGCAACAAATACGCATAAAAACAAAGAAATTACTTTAAAAAAGAAATCCCACAATGAATGACACCCCACCCGACATCTTCTTTTGCACGCTTACAAAAGTGAGGACAGCAGGTGGATTGTACTGTGTTGCAGCCTAGTTAATTGCCGAAACGACACACGATTTCCTAACTATAAGGAGCGAATG